>JAGRAK010000260.1 GCA_020434645.1 Bdellovibrionales bacterium
GTTACTAAAATTCCAAAATTAGATATTGGTTTAGAAAAATCTATATCTAAGAATGACTTTATGCCGACTGAGCTCTCAGTTGATTTTAATGTAAACAAAAAGCTATCTGCGCTTGAGAGCCCAAAGCTCCATTCAAATAAAGAAATTGCCAAGATTGCAACTCAGAAGTTGCCACTTGTCGACAAAGCAAAAATGCCGACGAAAAATGGTGTTGAGTTAGGGTCGATGGTTTCACTTAAAAGAATTCAAGATGTACCGCTTGATATGCTTGAGACTAAGGTGCTAGAACAATTAAAGCCCTATAGCGAAGTGACTAATGATGATTTGGGTATGATTACGGCTGTGATACTTTTAGAGAAAAAAGACAAGTGTCACTTGGCATCAGGTTTACTCTCAATTTTAGCAGATAAGAAAAAATATGCTGAAGAGGCTAATTTTTACCTGGGCGTATGTGCTCACCAAATGGGTTTTCACTCTGAAGCTGTAAGTCGCCTAGTAAAGGTAGTGGTTTCTGAACACGCGGAGTATGTTCCTGACGCTATTACGAATCTGGTAGAAGACTTGCCGCGCGAATATGATGCCAAAGTCGCCACAGCTATTAAGGGTTTAAAAAATACCAATTTGATCCCGGCTGCGGCAAAAGATAATATGAATTTTGTGTTGGCACGCGCAGCTCACGAAAAGTCGTCTTACGCCGAAGCTACAAAGTATGCGGCCAAAGTTTCTGAAAGCAGCAAAAGATACAGAGATGCTCGTTATATATACGGAATCGCACTCTACGCACAAAAAAAGTTAAAAGAGTCTGAAATGGCGCTTCTTGCGCTACGCGACTGGATGGTGAAAAAGAACAAGGGTGACAAAAATATTGAAGCCTTAATTGCCGTAAATTTAGCGCGTATGCGCTTCACGCAAGCTCGATATCAGGCGGCTCATGATGAGTATATGAAGGTTCCAAAAGATCATCCTTTGTGGGTGCAGGCTTTAGTCGAGCAGGGGTGGGCACAGCTGAGCGTTGATGATGCCGAAGGTGCCATTGGTAATATGTACTCACTACATTCTCCTTATTTTAAATCTGTATTTACACCAGAGTCATGGGTCGTGCGTACAATTGGATATATTGATATTTGTCAATATGGGGATGCTTATAAGACCTTAACTAAGCTTGAGCAATTGCATGGCGGTTGGAAGTCATCAGTTGATCGCTACCGTACAAGCAAGAAAAAACCACTCGAGTACTACGACACAGTTAAAAATTATATACGTGGGCGTAGTGATCAAGATATAGACGGGCTTCCACATCAAGTTATTCGTGAAATTGCACGTCAGCGTGGCTTTTTAAATGCTCAGGGCGCAATCAATGTGCTTGAAGATGAGATCGCTCAATATGCACACATTTATCGACTTATTAAAAAAGACCAATTGGATCTGGTCGCAAAGGTCGAAGCAAGTAAAAAGCGCCTCGTGAAAATAAATGAAGATTTAAATAAAATAAAGTCAAACCCTGATCTTGTAAAATTCAAAAATGAGTGGAGTGCCCAAAAGCGAAATGAAGAAAGACTTGTTCGTTCTTATAACTACCAAAAAGTTGTTTACGAAGTCGCTCGTAAGGGATTTGTAGGTCTAAAAAATAAAGCATTTACACGTATTGAAAGCGATAAGGGGAACTTTCGCACATTAGCCGGTAAAGAATTGATGTCACATTTAAAAGACATACAAACGCGCATAGGCAATATAGTAGAGGGCAATGAGTTTTTACGTTACGAAATATTTTCTGGTAGTGGTGAAAATATTCGATATCAAGTATCGGGCGGAACAACGGCTGATGCCAAAAGAATACCAGCTAACATTAAACCACAAAAAATACTGAACTGGGAGTTCGACGGGGAGTACTGGGAAGACGAAATTGGTTCATACCGTTCGACGCTAAAGAATAATTGCCCTAAGAATGCAAGGGCGGCACAAGTTTATGATAGAGGACTTAAGACTACTGCAAAGAATGAAAAATAATTTTAACTTTAAATGAGGTATTATATGAAAAATTTAAATAAAATAGCAACTGGCGCCGCAATCGTTTTAATGTCTCTGCCAACGCTAGCTAAAACTAATGTTGAGTCTTCACTGCAGCAGCTTAAAACAAATTCTGAAAATAGTGAATTCAACTATAAGCAGTATCAAGACAATCTCGATATTGTGAATAAGAATGTGGAGCAAGCGGATAAAGCGACTAAAGAGCTGCAAAAAATGAAGAAGCAGCTCGCAAACAATACTAAAAATGTGGATAAAAACAAACAATCATTAGCTGACATGGAGAAAGACATCCTGAAGATGAAGGCCGGAGAACAGGCGAAGCTGACTCATGAAGAAAAACAAATAGCTGATGTTCAAAAAATGCTCGAAAAATTACAGGCGAATAAGAAAAAGCGCGAAGAAAATCTAGCTTCGTATGATCAGATGGTCTTGAAGGTACAACAAGAACGAAAAGATTGGGACACTCAAGTTCAACAGATGGCAATCCTGCAAAAAGAACTTGATCTCAAAGAGAAGAAAGCTCGTGAAGAGAAAGCCGCTTGGCAGGCCAAGAGTAATGACTACAAATCCGAAGCAAAAAAATGGGCGGTACAGTCGAAGTCTTCAAAAGATACTTATGATAAAGTAAAAAAGATGCAAGACTAATGGGCATCCTGTTTTGATGTGAATTAGTTATTGTACAGATTTGATATTTCGATCATCAATTTTTCAATTCTTTCTTTTGCACCTCGGTTCCCGGGGTGACAGCGATTGTAATCATCACCTTCGAGACTCTTTAAGGCGTATGTCGCGTGGCTTTCAAATAGCTTACATTTATTTTGTGCAGATTGAGTCCAGAAACGACGTAAGCTTACGCTAGGCGCATCTTGTATGGCATTATAGGCCATTCGGCACTCTTCTGCAGCCAATTGAACGGTCGGTTCCGGAAAAATTGCCTCCAGGCCAATACGAGACATCAATTGCTCTGTGTTCTGTTCAACCCTTGCCAGGTCACTTTCATTTTTCTTCGCACTTATAGTTTGGTATGCGACAAGCCCTAAAAGTGGTGCCACTAAGGTATAGCTCACTTTTTTTAATTTATTAAATGTTTCTGCAGTTGCCCCACGCGCGACCATTACGCTTTTAGCGGGTGCGAAAATTACTTTTCCGGCTCCTTTTAATATGTACCATCCGGCAATTAGTCCGCCCGTAGTTCC
>JAGRAK010000261.1 GCA_020434645.1 Bdellovibrionales bacterium
ATTGAGGGCAATTCTGAGCTTTTCCCTAAGGGCGCATCGTTTCCAAAGCCCGGCATACTCACCATCCACATAGGCCCAGTTATTCAACCTGAGCAAGTTGATCAAATCAATGAGCTTTATAAAGAGTGGGCGCTCACTATAAATCCAAATGCCTACCCTCCTGAAATGGACATCGACGAAAATGATGAAGATATACCAGGGCTTGAAGCATCTGAATTGCCTCAAGCCGAATAAAAGAGTACGTTCTACGTTATTATGAAAAACAACTTCTCTTTGGCCATCGCCACCGTAAACGGGAGCGGAAGCCAGTCTGCGAACAATATCTTAGCTAAAACTCTTTTTCGCATGGGTTATGCCGTGGGGGCTAAGAATTTATTTCCCTCAAATATTGCCGGTCTCTCCACCTGGTTTAATATTCGAGTTGATGAAAATGGATTTTGCGGAAGAAAACTCACTCACGAAATTTTTGTCGCTAAAAATTCAGCAACCCTAGAAACTGACTTACAGTCTATAGAAACCAACGGTTTTTTATTTTACGATGCCGATTTTAAAAATCTGCCACCTAATATTCGCCCTGACATTGTGCCGATCTCTATACCTTACCGCGAGCTTACGCAAAGTTTGTCTTCATCTGTTAAGATGCGAAAACTGATTAGCAACATGGTTTACGTGGGAGCACTCGCCCAACTTTTAAAACTTGATGTTAAAATATTAAATACTGTGATCCGCGACCAGTTTCAAAACAAAGACTCAGTCATCGAGCCCAACTTAAAAGCCATTGAAGCTGGCATGAAGTATGCTGAAGAGCACCTGAAAAATATTAACTTCCCCTATAGAGCTGATTCTGTAAGCGACAACAATAAAGATAAAATTTTAGTCGACGGCAATTCGGCAGCTGCTCTTGGCGCTGTTGCTGGTGGTTGCACCGTAATGGCTTGGTACCCTATCACCCCATCAAGCTCATTGGCTGAAAACTTTCACGCTTTCTCAAGTGCTCTACGCGAAAATGAAAATAATGAAAATAATTTCGCTGTCGTTCAAGCCGAAGACGAACTGAGCGCCATTAATATGGTCATTGGTGCTGGCTGGGCAGGCGCTCGCGCTATGACGCCCACAAGCGGCCCAGGACTTTCACTTATGGCTGAGGCAGCCGGCCTCAGTTATTTTGCTGAAATTCCCGCTGTGATCTGGGACGTTCAACGAGCCGGCCCGTCAACAGGCCTCCCCACTCGCACCATGCAAGGTGATTTACAATTTGCCGCCCATCTTTCACATGGTGACACTGAACACATTGTGCTTTTGCCAGCGAATCCTAAAGAATGTTTTGAGTTTGCCCGTATGGCTTTAGATCTCGCCGAAGAATTTCAAACTTTAGTTATTGTGCTGACTGATCTCGATATCGGAATGAATTTTTCAATTTCTGAAAATCTAAAAGTTCAAGATTCGCCTTATGAGCGCGGAAAAGTGCTCACCGCTGAAAAATTAAATTCTGAAAATAACTTTGCACGCTATCGTGACGTCGATGGCGACGGTATTTGCTACCGAACACTCCCCGGAACAATGCACACCAATGCCGCCTATTTCACTCGCGGCACAGGTCATAATGAAGACTCGTCTTATACCGAAGACTCTGAAGTCTTTGAACGCCTACTTATTCGCCTTAAGAAAAAATTACTTGCAGCCGCATCTAAAGTGCCACAACCGCTACTCTCCGCTCATAAGAGCAAATCTCTCATAGTCGCTTATGGCAGTTCAGACTTTGTTATGCCTGAACTTCTTGCGCTTTTAGATAAAGTTGGAGCACCGGCCGATTACTTAAGAATTTGCGCGCTACCACTTTCGATAGAGCTTGAGAAAACGCTCGCCCAATACGAAAAAATTTATATTGTCGAACAAAATCGCGACGGACAAATGCGCAATCTCATGGCTCAAAAATATGCATCTCATTCAAGCAAATTCATATCTATTCTCTCATTTGATGGGCTACCGCTAAGTGCTGAAACACTACTGACCAAAATAACTTCGTCCCCATCACATGCGGAGATTTTATGAAAAACAAATTGGATCTCGAAGTAAAAGACTATCAAGGTGGCAAATCAACACTCTGTACTGGATGCGGCCACGACAATGTCACCCAAGCTATAATCAGTGGTTACCATAAATCGAGTGTACACCCATTTAAAGTGGCAAAACTATCGGGCATTGGCTGCTCGTCGAAAACTCCAGCTTATTTTTTAAAACAGTCTCATGGCTTTAATTCTATTCACGGCCGCATGGCGGCTGTCGCAACGGGAGCCAAGCTAGCCAATCGCAATTTACAAATCATCGGCGTATCAGGTGATGGCGACACTGCCAGCATTGGTATTGGCGGATTCATTCATCTTATCAGGCGAAATGTCCCCATGGTTTACATAGTAGAAAACAATGGGGTTTACGGCTTAACTAAAGGCCAATTCTCCGCAACTGCTGATCTGAACTCTAAACAAAAAAACGGAGAAATAAACCCGTTTAAAGAACTTGATATTTGTGCACTAGCCATCGAAGCGGGTTGCGAATTTGTAGCTCGTTCTTTTTCAGGTGACGCCAAGCAACTTGTCCCGTTAATACAAGCCGCCATTCAACATCCCGGCACCGCTGTGATTGATGTTATCTCTCCTTGTATCACTTACGCCAATCACGCGGGCTCCACCAAAAGCTATGACTATGTCAAAGAGCACAAAGTGGCGCTGCAAGATCTCGGCTTCATAAGTGAGCGCGAACATGCGGCAGCTGATTACAACGAGGGTGATATTACACAGATTGAAATGGCCGATGGCTCATTTTTAACCCTTAAAAAGCTCCTTTCAGAAAGTCACAATTTAACAGATGCTGCCGGCGCCCTACAGCTTCTGCACTCTCACAGAAATAATGGCGAAATTCTAACTGGATTATTTTACCGAAACTCTTTAAAAAAACCCCTAGAACAAGTTTTAGGGTTGCCAACAATGCCTCTGGCTCATATGAACCATACAGAGCTCTCAATTGATAAAAATAAATTTCAAGCCTTGATGGATGCATTTAAATGAACGAATTAGACAAAAACACTCTTGCCGCACGATTTATGAAACGAATCACTCGCCCGGTTGAGAAGTTTATGGAGCTTGAAGCCGCCAGCGGCCTCACGCTCATTATCGCCACGCTGGCAGCTCTTGCGCTAGCCAACTCTTCA
>JAGRAK010000262.1 GCA_020434645.1 Bdellovibrionales bacterium
TACAAAAAAGCAAAAGTGGTATATTCAGGTTGAATGCTGCCGCTTATAAACTGTTCGAGGTCAAATTTTATAAGTGAGCCCACTTTGTAGGTTTTATTTTGATAAACCCAATCTGATTTTAAAGTCACAAAAGCCTGATCGATTTCAATGTTCAAGCTGGCATCGGTAGGTATTTCGAGCTTAACGAGCTTTCCATCATCGCGAAGAATAAAACGATCTGTGTTGAAAAAATCAAGACCGCGCTTAATAATTTTATAACGAGCGGGGCTGTCTTCTTCGTCGCGAGAAACGCCGGCACTTACCGATACGTCTTTTTTATCACCTGAATATACCACTTTTGCTTTTTTGTAAGATTCGCCGCGCTTCCAAATTCGAGTTTGTCTAGGGTAACCAGAGTCAGTGGCTTCATCTTCACCAATGGCGAGCCCTAAAAAGACCTCATCTTCATTGATCCATGAAACTGCATTTTTACCTTCAGGTAGTATAAAACCATCAGATACAAAAGACTTTGACGGGATATCAAATTCTCGAACGACTTTGGCGTCTTTACCACCATCAGAGAGGTAGATTAAGGCGCGATCTTTAAATCTATTTGAGCCACCAAAAATCCAATTTTTATTTTCTTTTTTGGCAAGGGCATCGATATCAAGCAAAACCTCCCATTTTCTTTCACCACTCAAGTAATTTTCAATAGAAGTTCTACGCCACAATCCACGTACATTTTTTTCATCTTGCCAAAAGTTGTAAGCCCAGTCGCCGCTAAAGGCGACATGAATCATTTTGTTCGGGTCATCCATCACTTTTAGGGCTGCGCTTTTTATTTCTGAAAAACGCGTGTCGTTTTCAAATTGTGGTCGAGAAGACTCATTATGGGCTTCAACCCACCCGAGTGCTTTTTTGCCGTAGACTTCTTCAAGATATAAATTTTCTGGATCTTTGGGGTCTTTACTGGCCAATTGAGTCACGCATTTCTCACTCTCTTTTGTTGAGTCTGTTTTTCCAGCAACACATCGTGAATTATTTGATACATTTCCGGTCTGGCAACCGATCAACATTGTCGCAGTTGCCGAAAATAATAAAAGCGCTGAGTATTTAGTTTTTATATACATATGTATGGATCCCTATTCTGGTGGTGTTGATTTATTAGATTATCACTTGACCACTGGGCACTGACAACCCGTCTGACACCGCATTAAAAATTTAAATATTAACCCAATATTTACATACGTTTGTCTTAACACCGGGACTCGATTCATCCATGGAGGGGCGAATGAATATAAAGGGATATTTAGTATGGCTATCCGTTACATTGACTCTGGCGGGTTGCGCTAAGCCTGACAGTGACAATAAGCAATACATTGTGGTTTTGAAAAAAGGCGTGGTGAGCACAAAGCTAAATGAGCTGTCTTCAAATCACTCTTTAGACAATCCTAAAAAAATATTCACCTCGGCTTTACGCGGAGGAGTTTATGAATTAAATGAAGATCAGCTAGTGTCCCTGGCTGAAGATCCAGATGTGGCTTATATTGAAGAAGATCATGTCATCAGTATAAATGCCATTCAAAATAATGTGACATGGGGGCTAGACCGAGTTGATCAAGAGAGCTTGCCACTTGATAATAGTTATAATTTTCCGGCTGGAGGCTCGGTCGTCAATGCCTACGTTATTGATACTGGCATTTTAACTTCGCATTCTGATTTTCAAGGGCAGGCCGTTCACGGCATAGATCTCGTCGACAATGATAACAATGCAACAGATTGTAATGGTCATGGCACACATGTTGCCGGCACAATTGGCAGTGCGACCTATGGTGTAGCAAAAAATGTGAAATTGCATGGCGTTCGAGTTCTTGATTGTAATGGTTCAGGTCGTTTCTCAGATGTTATTTCAGGCATTGAGTGGGTGACGGCGAATCACATATCACCCGCAGTGGCTAATTTAAGTCTCGGGGGGCCAGTATCTCAAGCTGTAGATGATGCTGTGAAAGCCTCTATTCAATCAGGTGTGACTTATGTTGTAGCCGCCGGAAACAGCAACACGAGTGCATGTTCAACATCACCATCTCGTGTGGCAGAGGCTATTACGGTGGGCAGTACAACATCGAGTGATGCGCGCTCGTCATTTTCAAACTATGGTTCTTGTGTTGATATTTTTGCGCCAGGATCTGATATTAAATCTCTTTGGTACAATTCAAATTCGGCAACCAATACTATTAGCGGAACCTCAATGGCATCTCCTCACGTCGCCGGAGTTGTGGCTTTATATTTATCAAGTCATCCTAGTGCTACGCCAGCTGAAGTGACTACAGCACTGCTTGCAGGTGCTACATCAGGCAAAGTTTCAAATGGTGGCTCAGGCTCGCCAAATAAACTTTTAAATTCTGCATTTGCAAACATACCTCCAGGTGGCGGAGGTGAAGATCCAGGCGGCACAAATCCTCCAGACGGAGGCTCTGGTGGTGTTGGTCTTCTTGTGAGTGGCGTTCCGGTGAATAATATTAGTGACGCAAGAAATGATGAAGTTTTATTTGCGATCAATGTGCCAGAAAACTCTGCACAGCTTCTGGTTGAGATTTCAGGCGGCTCGGGTGATGCCGATCTGTATTTAAGATTTGCAAGTGAACCGACAGTTGCACTCTACGATTGTCGGCCTTATAAGAGTGGAAATCTCGAATCGTGTTCACAGTCAAATCCCCGCGCTGGCAAGTGGTATGTCATGGTTCGTGCCTACGCTGACTATTCAGATTTGACTTTAAAAGCGACGGTTGTAAAAGCCAGTGATCCGGGGTGTGCGGGTTGCGGTAGCTATACCGGAAGCTTAAGCGCAAGGGGTGACTCTATATATTTGCCAAACACAGCGGGGTACTCAAATGCAGGCGGACTCCAGCAGATTCTTCTCGAGGGTCCAGAGGGAACAGACTTTGATTTATATCTTTATAAATTAAGCGGAGCCACTTGGTCTCAGGTGGCCAGCAGCACCAGCATTAAGTCACTTGAGCAAATCAATTACTCCGGAACGGCCGGTAGCTACCGTATCAAAGTTTATTCATATAACGGTGCCGGGGCATTCAAGTTAACAGTTAAATAATTATATTTTTTCTATCGCGCGAGAGAGGCTTTGATCGCCCTCTATTTTAAGTTAATTGTCTGCATAATGTGCTTCTGCTGATACAATTTCTTCGCCATTCAAAATAATTTTATAAT
>JAGRAK010000263.1 GCA_020434645.1 Bdellovibrionales bacterium
CAAGCGTTAAGCTCTCCATCTTTAAACCAGTTTACGTGGACTGGGGTTTGAAAACTTGTGTCTTGCACCTGCGTAAACGGCTTAACCCACTGAATTCGCTTCGCTTTCTCAGCCCAGAAAGAGTCCGGGTCTTCTCCTGATTGACGTAGAATATTTTGGCGTTCATCACTATTAATTAACGCTCGTTTTTGCCATTCTGGTTTTGTGCGGTAGAGTTCGTTTGACATAGCGAAATCCTCTAATGTTACAGTGATAGTAGATGACATCACTGCGGGGTTTAATTCTTTTCATTTATATAAGCTTATTTTGCTTTCAATTGCATGCCGAGATGCGTGCAGCTGAAACAGAATTAAGAGTCGATATAAAGTCGCCTTTACTAAAAACTGAGGCCGAGCTTTCGCAAGTTTCTTTTATGAGGTCTAATTCAGCTTATTTTGGCTCTGAAGAGAATGCTCAAAGTTTAACGACAATTGGTATGGGCGTGAGTTCGAATTCTGAGAGAGTCTATGTCGATGGGCATTGGTTTTATGTTCCGCAAGAGGAGTTTCATTATTTTAATGTTCCTGAGCTCAGTTTTAAAATGCAAGATGCGGATTCGGTGACCTGGATCGGCCGGCATATTCATAATTGGTCTGAGGCTGATGAGTTTTGGGCTGCAGGAATCTGGCAACCGCGATTTATGTGGGATTATTTAACGCCTCAGCAAAATGGGCTCACGGGTGTTCATTACTCTTCTGCTACTAGCGAGTCGAGTCAGATTCATCTATTTGTATCAAGTCTTTTTGTGCCGGACATGTCTCCTCGTTTTAGGCAAATTGACGGTAAGATTGTCGCTAAAAATCCGTGGATAAGAACGCCGCCACCAATGGCCAATCTTTTTAATGAAGATACGCCAATTGCTGTGGGTGTTGAAATGCCCACCGCGCGGGATGTGCTTTTGAGGCCATCAGTGGCTGTTCAGTACCAAAAAAAATGGAATGAAAATTTAAATTCACAAGTGGCGTACGCCTATAAGCCAGTTAACAATCTGCGCATGAGCTATGAGTATTACTTGCAGACAAAAGATTCAACGAGTGAAGCTATTATTACGGCTTATCCAACATTCCCTTATGAGCAGGTGGCGACGCTTGAGTCGACTGTCACGAGGGGAGGGGTTGCGTCAACACTTTCTGTCACTCATCAAAGCCCTGTAAAAGAAAGTGTTCCGCAGAAAAATATTTCTCAAAACATGCCGGAGGTGACGACCGGCAGCCTGACTGTGCAAAAGCAGCTCGATGCTCAGAGTGAGCTGGGCGGGCGCGCTTATTTTGGTGTTATAAAAGTATGGACACCCACAACTCAAGATATCGGCGAGAATGTCCCAGAAAAAAGTTTATTTATGCTTCGGCCTCAGTTTTATTTGGCTTATCGAGCAGGAGTTGAGCGTCCTGTATACACGCGAAAGGGGCGCCCTATTCTTGCTCGCCTTGAAGGCACGTATGATTCGGATCAAGAAGCCGCAATTTTTACAACAGCGATAGATTATAATATTCTAAAAAACCTAAACGTTAATTTTGCCATGAGTTTTTTAGGTGCAACTTCAGATAAAGAAACAGAATATGAAAATGGTATGATTCGTACTTTTCGAGCAAATGATAATCTCAGCTTGGGGATGAATTATGTATTCTAATATATTGTTAAAAGTAGCAATGGGCGTCCTAGTCTTAACTTCTATTATCGGCTGCTCTAAAGAAGAAGAGCCGTATCATGAGATTGCTCGAATTGAATTAAAAGGTGCGCGATGCCTTTCGGACTCTATTAAAAAAATAGAAACTTTTTTTGCTGGCAAATCAACGGCCAAAGAGGTTGATGCTATTTGGACGTGCTACTCTTTTGCGCTAAGAACTTTTGATAAATACGTACAGGGAGAAAATAAAAATTCTTATACATCAAATGAGCTTCGAAATTTTTTAGAGACATATTTCTTAAAAGAGGATCTCAAAAAGAGCAGACGTACCCACATTATATCAGATGCTCTTTTAGATGAGATGATGATTATTAAGAGGCTTTTTTTGGGTGGGTCTACAAACAGCCTAAAAAAAGATGAGCTATTAAAGACTTTAGATTTGATTGTGGTCTTTAAAAAAATTACCGAAGATCTTCTGCCGCACTCGAAGCTGCTTTTCACAAGTGGTTCGCAAACGCCACCGTCAGAGGCTGAATTCAAAGCCGCAGAGCAGGCTCTTAGCAAGGCCTCAGCAGATCTAGTGAGCTTTTTAAATCAGCGAACATCACGGTATGAGATGGCCAATTTAAATCGTCTTTTAAATGAGCTGCATCTATTTTTTCGTGATCTCGATCCGAATAGTAAGTTTGGTAAGGTCCACATATATGTGCCTATAATAGCAAAGCTAAAGGCGCTTTTGTTAAATACCAACTCTTTTGCTATTGAGGCGAGTGAGTGGCCGGCAGTGGGTGAGCTGCTCTCGCAAGTTGCGGCTATTGGGCTACGAGCGCAGTATACATTTGATGTTGAGAGTCTATATAGCATTGAGAAGCTCGATCTTCTTGAGCGAACTTCTCGCATGGGTCTTGAAATAGTTAAGAATAGTTTTAGCTATCGTGACCACGGAGCAATTGCTGTCAGTCAATTTTTAGATCTAATCGATGAGCTTGAGGCTATCGATTTATTGCCTCTTGCTCTTACGGCAGACGATGCAAAGCATATGACGAGTCGTTTTTTAGATTTGGTTTTAAATCCTGAAGAAAAATACCCAGTGAGTGGTTTAACTCTAAGTAAATTAGGTTATTTAGAGACAGAGATAAATGGCTGGGCTCAAGTGCAAAAGTTGATGATTCGTAAAGAAGAAAATGACGGCAATCCTTTTTGGCGTCAGATGAAAATGGTTTTAAATTCACCGTTTAGTTTAAGTTTAGATACACTTGAGCGCATAGTCTTAGATGGTGACACGGCCGCAACGAATATTGAGGGGGCGACACGCCTCAATTGGGCAAGAGCGGGGCTTTCGATGTTATTTAATGCGTACATAGCAGACCCAGCTCGTCGCAAGACTATGAATCTTAGCACTAAAGAGCTTCACAATGCATTTATAGACTTACGCCCGATTTTTATTGGGCTCGATTTAATTGATAAAGATGATTTTATTTATGATCAAAGTTTATTTCGTGACGCCAATCTTTTTATGCCAAGAAGTGAT
>JAGRAK010000264.1 GCA_020434645.1 Bdellovibrionales bacterium
TCATAGCTGTCAGATGAAATTTGACCTTGCTCTTCTTTTAGTCTTAATCCAAATCCAGATGAGTGCAAAAACCAAATGTTGGCTGAGATACTGTCTCCCTCCATGGTGCCCAAAACAGGGCTCTCATATTTTTCAAATTTTGTATAATCAACAGAAAAACTAAGCGATATCCCATTATCTAATTTTCTTCGAAATCCCGCCGTCCCAATTTGCACATTCACTTTCATCTTCTCACGCACAAACGCATCTGTATCATTGATGTAGAGAAGCGGAAACTCCCACTCCCCGACTTGATAGCTCATGAAAAATGGATCATTGTCTAACTGAATCCCCACGTGTCGTTCACTGGCCGAGGGCTCATCATTACTCACCGGCACTCCATCATAACGTTTAATTTTTTGTTTTTCTAACGCCCAACTGCCAATTAAATGCACGGATGAAAACATTTGATAATCAAAAAATATGTTTCCGTAATGACTGTATTCTGAAAATGAAGAGATGTGACTTTCATCAGATTTTCGAACCGGGTCATAACGGTGAAAACGAGTGCCGAGTGACAAAAGAACATGTAGGTACTCAGGAACAGGTATAGCTGTCTGCCGCGCCTCTTTTGAGCGATCAAACACTAGAACGCTCGAGTACTCAAAAGATCCTGAGCGTGTTGTGGGCTCGGCCGCATAAGCCGTGTGACTCACCATGGTGTTAACGCTCACCAGAATAGCTAGCACGATAAGCGTCATAAACGACCCTGCCTTAAGTACAAATTCAGAATTTCATCAGGAGATAAAGTTCTGTTCCACACAGCCAGTTCATCAAGAATGCCATTAAACGGATGACCCCCTGTATTGTTGCTATCCACTACATCATGACGACGGCTATCATCATTTTGGTAGCAAAGAGCATTGGGGTTGGAGTGCGAAGGCATATCAAAGCCAAGTGGCAGAGCCGCCCCCGTGGCGACACCATTTACATAGAGTAAAAAGCCACCTGTATTGCTGTAGGTTATAACGACATGATACCAGGTCTCAATATTAACTGGTGCTGTATGCCAGCGCTTAAAATCAGAGCCATTATTTTTATAAGTGTGGCCGTAAAGCAACCCATCCACGATATAAATATTAATGCCGTTAACGGTGCCGCCCTCTTCATAGATCATGCTAATACCAGAGGTGCTATTGGCGACAAACCAAATCGAGATAGTTCGCTCGCTAAAGGCCAAATCAAAAGTATTGACCTGAAGGTTGACTCCTGATCCACCTCCGCACTTAATGCCCATGCCGAATATGCCCGCGGCTTTTGTTAGACTACCAGTGGACGTACTATTTTTACCCAAACCTGAGCTGTCGACGACATCGCCTGCAGCACCTGTGTATGTTGGTTCATTGAAGTGGTAGAAAATTAAATTGGCGGCTAAAGAAACCGGCTCATTAAAAAAATTATTAAACGGCATTTTCTCATGAGGGTTAATCATGCAGGCGGTGAAAAATAAAATAATCGCACATCCTGTGCTTATTTTAAATATCCGTTTCATACTGAGAACTTATCGTCTTATTGTGAGATTTATTGAATGAATTTGCAGACCTTAGTCTGTGTAACGACACTATATAGTGAAAAAAATTATGTCGAACCCCAGTTGCATACTTAAGCCTTGCTATATACCCCATATGCCCAAAGTTTGATGTCGGCATGGCGTGCCAACGCTCAACTTCAAGCAAATGAGGTATATAGCACTTTTACACCATCTATGTTAAAAATTATGAATCGATCATTTAACACAAAACCTTATTGATAAATTTAACATGACTGAGTTCAGACTTGGGCAACGAGAGATCATTGAGTCTGCACTCAAGGGTCACGATGTGTTAGCCCTCATGCCCACTGGCGGAGGCAAATCTCTTTGCTTTCAACTCCCAGCACTCATGGGAACTGGCCTCACAATAGTCGTCTCTCCGCTGATTGCACTCATGAATGATCAAGTGGCCAGTCTCACTCGCTTAGGCATTCCGGCTGGATGCATTCATTCTGGCATGAGTGAACAAGAGCGAAGATCTGTTTTTCATGCCATGGCAGAAAATAAATATTATTTACTTTACCTTTCGCCTGAACGAATTCAAAAACCGGGGTTTGCGGCATGGCTCGCGAGGCAAAAAGTAAACCTCTATGCAATAGACGAAGCGCACTGCGTGTCTCACTGGGGTCACGATTTTCGCACCGAGTACGCTGAATTAAAACTCTTAAGAGAGATTCACCCCGATGTGCCAATAATGGCACTCACAGCCACCGCCACTCCACTTGTGAAAGATGACATCATCAAGCAGCTCAATTTAAAAAAACCAGATCAGCATGTTTATGGTTTTTACAGGCCTAATCTCTATTACCAAGTTGAATTTTGCGAAAATGAAGCTGATAAAGAAAGTTTTGTGCTTTCGGCTCTGTCAAAAACTCCCACCGGCCGCGTGATTATTTATTGTGGCACCCGAAAGAAAACCGAAGAATGGGCTCAGCTTCTCGCAAGACAAGGCGAAAAAGTAGCCTTCTATCATGCCGGCATGTCGTCTGATGAGCGCACCAAAATGGAGAGCGCCTATCAGTCAGGCAAAGTCAGGGTACTCGCCGCCACCAATGCTTTCGGAATGGGAATCGATCACCCCGATGTGCGCCTCGTTGTTCACACTCAAATGCCCGGCAATATCGAATCTTACTATCAAGAAGTTGGCCGAGCGGGTCGCGATGGCAAGCACTCAACTTGCCTTCTTACATATTCAAAAAAAGACAAAGGCCTTCAGTCGTTTTTTATCACAAATTCAGAAGCGAGCGCCAAGATTAAAGCGCAGCGCTGGTCGGCACTAAATGCCATGGTTCAATATGCCGAAGGCTCAGAATGTCGACATGGCGATATTTTAACTTATTAAAAAAAAAAAAAAAGAATTGCTCGTTGTGGCCATTGTGATTCTTGCGATTTGTCATCTAGCCGCCGAATTACCGCAGATAGCCCACAGGCTGCCGTGGTTAGCAAACAATTCTCTCAGACTGCAAAATCGCAAATAAAGAAAACCAAATCAAAAAATAAAAATACTTTGATTGATGATGATATTCCGTCAAAAGATCAATGGAAGGTCGAAATCATTCGCCAATGGCGAAAAGAATACGCAAAGAAAAATGACATCCC
>JAGRAK010000265.1 GCA_020434645.1 Bdellovibrionales bacterium
TCTCTAAGTTATTTGATAACTCAGCCTTAGATTTATGGTCGCTCACTGTCACTATCGCACCGTTCTTAGCTAAAAAGTGAGCCAGTGACACACCCGTTCGCGCAAGACCGACAATTAATATTTTCTTATCTTTTAATTCTGAAACATCCGTAAACATTTTTCACCTCTTCTATTATAAATATAAAATCAAAAAACTATCGCAACTTCAGAGTCGCCAAACATAAAACCGCAAGTAAAATTGAAATGATCCAAAACCGAACAATAATTTTAGTCTCATCAAGCCCTTTAAGCTCAAAGTGATGATGAATGGGTGCCATTTTGAAAACTCTTTTTCCGGTTAATTTAAAAGAGGCAACTTGAGTAATAACAGATAATGCCTCAACAACAAACACCCCGCCGAGAAGCAACATCAAAAGTTCATTATTAGTGAAGACCGCCATTATGCCTATAAATCCGCCAAGAGAAAGTGAACCCACATCACCCATAAATACTTGTGCCGGATACGTATTGAACCACAAAAATCCCAAGCCAGCGGCCATTACTCCTGCACACAAAATGGCCAACTCGCTCGAGCCCATCACATGAGGAATAGTTAGATAAGATGCAATTTCTTTATGCCCTGACACGTAAGCGAATACACCAAGTGTAGCGGCCACAATGATTACAGGAACAATAGCTAAACCATCAAGGCCATCTGTCAGATTTACAGCATTTGCTGTGCCCACAACAACAAAACCCGCAAAAATAGGAAAGAAGAACCCCAAATCAAATGAAACTTGCTTTAAAAATGGCACATACATTTTCGTCTGCAAATACCCCGCACGAACTAATAAATATGTCGTGACAATGACAATTGTGAACTCAATAGCTAAACGCAATTTGCCGGGTAGACCTTTTGTATTCTTCTTACTCACCTTTAACCAATCATCAATATAACCAACAATACCAAAACCAAGAGTAATCAAAAGCGCTGTCAACACGAGTGGATTGGCCATGTCTGCCCATAGAAAAGCAGCACCCAAAATAGCCATCAGTATTAACGCACCACCCATCGTAGGCGTGCCCTGTTTTTTTAAATGTGTCTGCGGACCATCGTTGCGTACATGTTGACCAAAATGTTTTCTAGTCAGGTGCCGAATAAAATATGGTCCCAAAAAATAGCAAATAAAAAATGCTGTGAAGAATGAAATAAAAGAGCGAACTGTTATATAACGAAAAACATTAAAAACGGAAATCTGCTCAGACAGACTCTGAAACCAATAATAGAGCATTAAAAATAATCCTTATGGTGCGATTTGAATTTAAAAAAACTAAAATTAATAAGTTGCGAACTTGGGGTTCCAGCAGGTCATCACTTTTTCAAGCTTCATGCCACGAGAACCTTTAATTACAACAACGTCAGATGGGTTTAGCATAGAGCGGAGTTTTAATGCAAGCGATTCTTCATAACTATTTGAAATAATTAGTGTTTTTGCTGATCCAGAATTTTTAAATCCGGTTTCAAATGCAGCACTACTAGGTCCGATAAACCAAATTAACTCAAAGTCAGTGTTGCCAATCAGTTCACCCAACTCCTGATGCAGTTGTGCTGAACCTTCACCCAGCTCCAGCATCTCACCGAGCACAGCCACTTTGCGACCGCCCTCTGGCATATTGATCTCAAACATATTTTTAATCAACATGGCAACACTATCTGGATTTGAATTGTAAGCATCAAATAAAATTTTTGTGCCATCTTCTAATTTTGTGAGTTGCCCACGCCCCCACTGCGCATGACATTTCGAAAGTGCTGCCCAAATTCTTTCAGGTTCCATTTTCATCACTACGGCCATACTCGCCGCCGCCATTAAGTTCACAGTATTATGACGTCCAAATACGGGCACCTTGGCCTCGCCCTTCACTCCGCCAATCTGCCCAACAACTTGCAAGCCCTCTAAGGTCATATGCGTCGCGCGCAAACTCACTTCACTGCCCGCGCTAAATGACGAATAAACCGTGGTGTTGTCTGTCCCCTGTAACTTAGAAACTCGCTCAAACATTTTGAGTGTGAACTCATTATCATAATTGAATATTTTTTTAGCTTTAGGATTAGCTAAATATATTTCTTCTTTAGCATCGGCAATCGCCTGCACAGATCCACCAAAGTTACCCACATGCGCACGACCAACCGTCGTGCACAATACAACATCTGGCATCGCAATTTTTGAAAGTCGCTCAAGTTCACCGGGATGGTTCATTCCCATTTCTAAAAGGGCCACCTCGTGAAATTTTGAAATACCGAGAATTGTCAGTGGCACTCCCCAGTGATTATTATAGCTACCCTGGCTATAGTGCACTTTAAACTGCTCACCCATGATCGCGGCGGCGTACTCTTTGGTTGTGGTTTTACCGTTAGAACCCGTAATGGCAAAAACGACAGCTGGTATTTTTTTGCGCCAGTAACGAGCTAGATCTTGAAGCCCTCTCAGGGTGTCATTGACTCGAATGACAGTGACTGACGTTGCGAGCTTTTCAATTTCATCTGTCTCTTGATCGACAATGAGGCACTTTGCACCCTTAGAAAGGGCTTGAGCCAAAAAGCTATGAGCGTCGTACTGATCACCCCGAAGTGCAATAAATATCTTATTATCTAAAGGCTGACGGGTGTCTGTACCAACCCCTATAAAACTTTTATCAATAACTGATAAAGTTTTACCGCCTGTTGCTTCTAGAATTTGCGTAACAGTAAATTCACATGCCATTTAAAATCTCACTTGCCACTTTAATGTCGCTAAAATCATGTTTTTTTGTACCAATAATCTGATAGTCTTCATGCCCCTTGCCCGCAATCAACACCACGTCTTGTCCACTCGTTTCGCGGATAGCTTTTCGAATTGCTTCTTTTCTATCTAGTTCAACAAATACTTTTGTGTTGAGCAAATCTTTCGAAACCCCCACCAGAATATCTTGTACTATTTTTAACGGATCTTCAGTGCGCGGGTTGTCAGAAGTGATAAAAACTAAATCTGAGTACTCAAGAGCAGCCTTGGCCATAAGCGGCCTTTTGCCCTTATCACGATCCCCTCCGCAGCCAAACACAGTCACAATACGATTTTTCAAACGACTTTCGCTTCGAATGTCGTTTAGAA
>JAGRAK010000266.1 GCA_020434645.1 Bdellovibrionales bacterium
GAAATTGTGAATCGTTCTAAGCACCTGTCTTATTTGGCTTACAATGTGCCACTATCACTCCCGAAGTGTTTAACATGTCGTTTGCGTTGTCCGGGATTTGAAAATTGTAACGAAGAAGAAATTTTATGGATGTGGGATCATTATAGAAAATTACAATCGGAGGGGGTGGACAAAAAGCTTTTCACGCCCTACACAGAGCGCTGTATAGAACAGTATTTAGCAACAGAGCTTGAAGAGCCATTTCATCTGCAACATGCACTTGGGGCGAATCAAGCGCCATTAACTGCGCGAGCCCTTTTTTTTAATCGTCGTTTAAAAATAAAATCAATAGAAGTTTTTGCGCGCCTGAGTTTGTGGCGAATTGGGTCTGCGCTTGGTATTCAGAAATCATACTTGCGATTTCATAAGCATCAGGTTGGCGGGGCCGAAGCTCGACAAGCTATTTTAAAACAACTGGTGAGTCGAGAAATTGCTTTTATTTATGAGCAGGACGTTCGTCTAATGATTGATAATTCAAATGCGTTTGACGCTTTTATTTGTGGGCTAACGGCCATATTGAAGTTTACCAATCAGTGCGAAAAGCGCCCAAAGGACTTTCCTAAAGCTGAAGGTTGGATTGAGATACCCAAAGAATCGATCGTTTGGTAGTCTAACTCTATGCGATTTATGCTTTTCGCTTTTATATTTATGTTTGGTTTTGCTTCCCATGCTCAACACATGCACGAGCGTATGCGACGGGTCACTGTGTTCCCGCTGCAGGTGAGTGCCGACCTCAATGATATAGCTGAAACAGTTTGGTGGGATTTACGAGAGCGGCTAACAGATTCTAAGAGAGTTTTAGTTGCGAGTAAAAACTTTATGCAGGCCAAAGATGTTTTTCAGCCCCGTGGTGAGTTGCAACCCGCAGATGCGCTGATTTTAGGGCGACTTCTCGATGCCAATGCTCTCATTACTACCTTTTTAAAAGATAGAAAACTCAGTATGCGCGTGTATGAAACGAAGAGTGGTTTTTTACTTTGGGGTGGGGATATCAATCTTCATCCGGCGGTGCAGGTGAGTAAACAATTGCAAGATGCCGCGCACAAGCTTTTACTCGATTTTATATCGGCGATTCCGTATCAGGGTTTTGTATCAGTGGATAGCCTTATCGGAAAGCCATCTTACAAGCAGGGTGATACGGTTTATTTTAAAGCAGATGTCGGCACTGGGACTCAAATCACAGTGGGTGATACAGTGCAATTAATTCGAATTAAGCCAGATAAATATAAACCACTTTTTCAAGGTGGTGCAAATATAGTGGTCTATGCAGAAGGGTACGTTGTTAAAATTGATAGACAGATAATAACGGCACAACTTGTGCGCAAGCAAGAGGGCGAAGAAATTCAATCAGAGGCTTTGGTGCGCATACCAGATGAATTAAGAAGAATTAAAGAGATCTACGGGATGCACGAATCAGCTGATAAAAATATCGGCATTGAGTCTATTTTGGGCGATTCAGAGCGCCTGACACAAAAAGAAAAAGAATATAAGCCGCTGGTTACGTCACTTAGTTGGATTGGTAACTTTGCATTGATTTTACTTCTCGCATTCTAATATAGGGTTTTTCATGAAAGTTATAATTACGATATTTGCTTTTCTGATTTCATTTTCTTCGACGGCAAGCGCTCTTACTTTTTTCGGAGAAGGCGTTTTAAAGAAGGACAAAGAAAAAGAATCTACACGCTGGACGCTGGCTGACTGGATGACGCAAAAAAAGTCTTTCAATGCTATGGATCACTGGCTTGCCATGAATAGATCACTCGGTCTATTTGAATTTAATATCGAAGGCGGTAAGCAAAAATATGATCTCACTGTTGGTGGCAACCCGTTAACGCAAGAGATAGACCGATATGGCGCTTCATTTTATTGGAGTATATTCGGTCTTGAGTATCAACTTGAAGACAGCGACGAGGGTTTTAAAAGAGAGTCTTACCAATTGAATTTGCGCCTTTTGGGAGCGAGCTCTCAAACAACTAATTTAACCGCTTTTTATGGAGTGCGTAACTGGACATTTGATAATCCTGAAAATGAGATTAAAAATAATTATGCAGGGGCAAAGCTTAATATTTATATTACAAGTTTTTTTGGCCTTGAGGGGCAGTATAAAAAATATTTTACTGGCAATGACAATTCAAATACAGAGTATGATAGTGAGCGAGTTGAGTACGGTGGATTTATAGATGTCTATTTTATTCGTTTCTATGGGCAGGCATTTAAAGAAACCACTAACAAAAAAACAGCATTGGGAGTTAAAACTTCAGACGAGCGCGAGGGCACTGAGGCTGGAGTTAAATTTTACTTCTGATGAAATATTGAGACTTTGGAGAAAAAACAATGAATATGAAAATTATAACTTCTGTCGCATTTTTAATATTGACCTCAAAAGCCTATGCTGAGTTCACAATTGTTCATAAAGTGAGTTATAAATCAAACTCAAACGAAGGCAGCATGGTGACTTTTTACCAGGGGGATAAATCCCGCGTGAAAATGAAAGACATGTCGAGTGGCTCTCCGAATTTTATGGATATTATTTGTGACTCTACAAAGGATAAATACTTTATTGTAGATTCTGAAAAAAAATCAGTTCTCGTTGAAGATCTTGCTCGTTTTAGAAGTGAATTTTTAAAAGATGGTAAAGTAACTTATAAAAAAACAAGTGAGACTATTGAGGTCGGCGATTTGCTCGCAACGAAATATGAAGGTATGAAGGGTGATAAGCTTTACGCAATATATGGCTTTGTCCCTATTGAGAAGATGGGCTTAACCAAGGCTGAATTTAAAAAGCTAACTGAAAATGGCTGCTTTGCTGATGCAATCGGGGTTTCGGCACGAGATTATCCGCAAGGGCAGCTCCCCGTTTATCAACAGGTACTTGAGGGTAGTGAAAGTAATTATACAACGAAAGCCAGCTCGATTAAGGTTTCTAAGCAGTCACCAGATTTCTATACGTTCCCTAAAAATTTTAAAATAATCAAAATGCCAGAGCCGAACACGACTGATCAGAAAACCGAAATAAAAGAAGAGCCCAAGGCAATATCAGAATAGTTTTTTGTTATCGCTTTGTGTGAGGTCTACCG
>JAGRAK010000267.1 GCA_020434645.1 Bdellovibrionales bacterium
CCTTTATAGACTTTGCCCACTTCAGCTTCTGCACAAATATCATTGATGATTTGAATCGCACGCTTAGAAGCTTCAGGGTCAGATGAAGCAATGTGAATTTTGCCGTCATCTTCAATATTAATTTTAACACCCGTCTGCTCGATAATGCTCTTAATCACCTTACCGCCAGCACCAATTACTTCACGAACTTTTTCAGGTTTAATCTGAATAGTTTCTATGCGCGGAGCAAACTCTGACAGTTGACCACGCGGCGTTGTCATTGTTTTTTCCATTTCATTTAAAATATGGTTACGACCGTCTTTCGCTTGCGCCAAAGCCTTCTCCATGACTTCAAATGTCAGGCTGTCGATTTTGATATCCATTTGCAAAGCCGTGATACCATCACGAGTACCCGCCACTTTGAAATCCATATCCCCTAGATGATCTTCGTCACCCAAAATATCTGTCAGTACTGCGTAGCGATCACCTTCACTAATCAAACCCATTGCAATACCCGCAACATTACCTTTTATCGGTATGCCGGCGTCTAGCATGGCCAGAGTTCCAGAACAAACTGTACCCATAGAACTTGAACCATTGGATTCAAATACTTCACCCACTAAACGAATCACATACGGAAACTTTTCGTAATCTGGCAAGACGGCCTTTAACGCACGCTCAGCAAGATTCCCGTGACCGATTTCACGACGGCTCTGACCACCAAAACGACCAGTTTCACCTACGCAAAATGGAGGGAAGTTATAATGAAGCATAAATTTACGTGTCACTAAACCTTCAAGCGCATCAATCTTTTGTTCATCATCGCCAGTACCTAAGGTAACCGCGCCCAACACTTGAGTTTCACCTCGTGTAAAGAGTGCAGAACCATGAGCTCGCGGAAGGAGTGCCACTTCTGTTGAAATTGGACGAACCGTCTTCACATCGCGACCGTCAATACGAATACCGCCGTCGAGAACCATTGCTCGAGCAAGTTTATATTTCAGATCTTCAAAAACTTTACCCAATTCTTTTTTACGTTGAGCTTGAAGCTCTTCTGGCTGCGCTGGGATTAGTTTATCAGTTGCTGTTTTTAAAGCCGCGTCTAAATTGCCGTAGCGAACTTGTTTTTCACGTTGAGAGAGCGCTTCCTTCACTAAAGGCGTCAGAATCCCTTCTGCGTCGGCACGAAATGACTTATCGACTTCAGCTGGTACGAATTCTCTCTTTGGTTTATTGCCCATTTTTTCACGAAGCTCATCTTGCGCTTTTAAAACTGGCAAAATAGCTTTGTGTCCAAACTTAAGAGCCTCTAGCACGTCTTTTTCTGAAACAAACTTAGACTCACCCTCAACCATCAAGATACCGTTTTTGGTTCCTGAAACTGTCACTTCCATATCGCTGACTTCAAGCTCTTCTTTTGTCGGGTTGATCAGAAACTGACCATCTTTACGACCAATTGAAAGTGTCGCAATCGGACCATTGAATGGGATATCACTTATGTGAAATGCCGCAGATGCCGCAATAGTCGCAAGATTATTGATCGGATATTTTCCGTCAAAACTCATAATCATCACAATAACTTGGGTGTCTTGTATATAACCTTCAGGAAAACAAGGGCGAAGTGGACGATCAATTAATCGGCAATTCAAAATTGCATCATTAGTTGGACGACCTTCACGCTTAAAATATCCGCCAGGCACTCGACCCGTTGAGTAAAATCTTTCAGCATACTCAACTGTTAGTGGGAAGAAATCTTTATCACTGTCTCTTGTTGAACTCACAACTGTTGCGAGCACGACGTTATCACCGCATGTCGCGAGCACAGAGCCATCCGCTTGTTTTGCAAGACGACCAGACTCGAGCGTGACCTGACGACCCTGTAGGTCGAACGTTACTGTTTGTTTCATTTTGTCTCCAGACGATTATTTATTTACGTAACGAAAGTTCTTCGATTAATTTTAAGTATTTATTTGAATCTGTTTTTCTTAGATAGTTAAGAAGTTTACGACGTTGCGAAACAAGCTTAAACATCCCCATACGACTGTGCTGGTCTTTATCATTTTTTTTGAAATGATCGGTCAACATTGTAATTCTCGCCGTGAGCATAGCCACTTGAACTTCTGGGCTACCCGTATCAAGGTCTCCGCGACGAAATTGACGCATGATTTTTTCTTTTTGTGTTTTTAATAGTGCCACTATGGCCTCCTGATTGTAAAAATCCACCAGTCGCTAAACCAGTGAATTGACCATCTATGACCGTTTTGGATTTCGGTTCAGACAGTGTTAAAAGTTCGTGTTCAATTTCATACAGGCTTAGAAGCCTTGCATCAAGTGATTTTAAAGACTCGACGAATCTTAAGTCCTCGATTTAGCTGCGCTTCTAATATGGCGAGCAAGTTGCCGGTTGAGGCACTCAATATCTTCACACCCACTGTATTTTGCTCAGAAAAAGCCTGCTTTTGCTCAGCGATAAGACGCCTTTCAAGGTCATATGATATCTGACCGTTATGAATAAGCTTTTCGTCTTTTCCGCGAACGGTAAGCGTTCGCCAGGTGGGCAAGGCCTTTGAAACAGGTATAAATGCAGGCCACAGATCAGGCGACTCAGTTGAATCCTGCATCTCCTCTAACGTCATAGCATTTGTAAGCTCGTAGGGCGCTGAAATCGTACGCTCTAAGACTTCAATTGCACCTCCAACCCCTAGCTTTTCACCTAATTGTGAGGCCCAAGCTCGAATATAACTCCCCTTCGAGCAAGAAAGATGGGCTTCAATGGCCGCAGGCTCAATAGATAAAACATGAACACCCCAAAACTTCATTTTTCTTGTGGGAATAAAATCTGGAGTTTGATCTTTATGAGCATACTCATACATTTTTTTGCCATCTTTTTTCACTGCAGAAAATAGCGGAACAGGCCAGTCAAACTCCCCTTGTAATGATAAGGCGGCCTCCTCAATTTGGCTCCTCTCAAGTTTTACATCTTCAAGTTTTAAAACTTGGCCGGTCATATCAAGAGAGTCGGTGCGCACACCCAGTTTCACTTTTACCCGGTAAGACTTATCCCCATTTAAAATATAATCAGAAAGTTTTGTGGCCTCACCCACAAGAAGCACCATT
>JAGRAK010000268.1 GCA_020434645.1 Bdellovibrionales bacterium
TGTAAGGAACGCGCACCAAATCCTCTTGATACTTAAATTGGGCGACCTCATCATCAGCGCCGACCAGCTCAGTTGTAAAGCTCTTCACCTCTCCTTTTAATCCCTCAATAGGATCAAAAGTCACAAGCTTCACTTCTTGACCGATTGCTTTTTGAAAATGCCAAGGAAGCCTTAGCGGTCGCTCAATACCTGGACTTGAAACTTCAAGTTCATAGTTACCGCCCGGAATTAAATCTTCTACATCGAGAAGCAAACTTAAACCACGAGAAACATTAGCGCATTGCTCAATTGAAACTGTTTCTTTTTCGGCTTCAATAAAAACCCTGAGTACTCGATTTTTTGGGTTTCCTGAAAACTCCAAATCATATAGCAAGCATCCTTCACGACGACTCACTTCATCTGCCAGTAATTTTAACTTCTCAGTAGCCTGTGGGCTCAGCATTTATATAAATCCCTGCAATCATACAACAAATCTGATCAAACCAAAAAAAAGAGGGCCTATTAAGCCCTCTAACGAGTAATCAACTATCAAATTCCCCCAGTCATTGCAAGGGTTTATATTCAAAAAGAAGAGCTGCCCCACCATCACTATAATAGCCCTTACGCTCCCCTGTTAGCTTAAACCCCAGTGATTCATAAAGAGCAATAGCCGGCAGGTTGCCGGCATGAACCTCAAGCCACAGCTGCTCATTTTCACTTAAATCCTCGATCAGACTACGAATTAACGATCTCATCGCTCCGCTTCTGTGGGTCTGAAATCTCGTGGCCAAAAGCATAATCTCGCGGGTGCCCGGCGCCTTGCGATAAAGGCAATACGCCGTTAGACGGCCCTCGTCATCAAAAGCACCGAGGCCATAATGATCTCGAAGCTCCTCCATTAATTTCAATTTAGTCCAAGATCCGCCAATGGGGTGCTCATAATGATTTTCAAGATCAGTTAAAATCGCTATGCACTCTTCAAGATGAGAACTGGTGAGGGTTTTAAAACTTGGCATCTTAAAACCACTTCTACTCTGAAAGATAGTTGCGTACGCGATACTTAGACTGAAGAAGCTCAAACCAATCTTTTAATCGCTTATCTGTTTGTTGCTTGGCCAGGTACCCTTTAATATTAGATTTAAAATTTTCAAAGGGTAGGTTTTCAAATTTGAGCCTGTTATTATTAAAATAATCCTCAGCCTCTTTATCTGAAATCGGAATGGACGCTGAGTCCATCTTAAAACGAATAAAATCCTTTGCTCTTAATTTTCGGGCTACAGCCTTTTTTACCTCAGCTGGTGAAGCAGCGAGCTTCTTCCAGAGACTATTATCTTTTAACTTTTTGACAGCAATTCGAGCCTGAGCCGAAATGACGTCATCAGAAATTTTAGAACTAGAAAAACTCTCAGCCTCAAAAAAAATAGCCGTCTCCAAAAGCACAGAGGTCGTTTCGCGCACAAAGCGGCGATCTTTAACATTGTCGAGCTGAATCTGACTTTCAATTTTTTTTGACAAGGCGCTTGTTCGAAAAAGCGCTTGCTCAACTAAGTGGTTGATCACCACCTCCCGACTAGTGATGATGTCATCGCCCACACGACCTGCATTGGTCGAAATTAAGGCGGCAAAACAAACGGGTGCCAGCACTTTTAATATAATCATATGAAATTTATAAATAATCATGTCCGATCAGTCTATTACACACTCAAGCAAAAAAAAAGCGGCGATGGCTCGCCGCTTTATAAGCTGTAAAAGAATCTGCTCTATTAGAACACGTACTTAATTAGGAACCCAAATGTACTAGAATCACGTCCCTCAAGTGGCACCCAGTATCCATACGCATTACGATAAGTCGGTGTGTTGAAAATCTCGTTATCAAACTTGTAAGTCATATTGCTCACATAACGATATTCAAAACCAAGTGTTAATTCACGAGAGAGCGCAACATCTAGACCCGCCATAAAGGCATAGTCAATGGCGTATGAGTTCAGTTCAGTTCCCTCAAACGGAAAGCCTGATGCTGAATCTCTCATCTCAGAGTAACTGCGGTAAACATAGTCAACATCAAAGCCAACCACTGGGCGAATACGACCAGTTAAAATATTCACTTTTGCGCCAAGGCCTAAAGAAAACTGGTTCATATCTCTATACAAAAAGGCTGTGTCATCAACGTAGGCGCTAGCATAACCTGTACGAATTTCAGCCGCCCAACGCTCTTCAAACAAGCGACCAAAATTAAGGCCAAGAGCAATAACGGGGTTAATATCTGGCGAATCATAATTCATTGTACCGACTGTACCTGTTATATAGTTACGGTGAGGACCGAAAGCCAATGGGTCAACAACCACAACCTCAGTGTTCTTAACAGTTAACTCTTCACGAACGGCACTGCGCACATCATCAATTGTCACACTCTTTTGCACTTCAACAACAGGAGCCGCAACCGGCTGAGCTGTTACTGGTGCGGCTACAACAACCGGAGCCGCTACCGCCGTAGCCTGAACAGAAACCTCTTTTTTACCACCGATATTGCCCAAAATTTCTTGCTGGCGTTTTGCTTCAGCTTCAAGACGTGACGCCTCAAGAGTCTCGACAATCTTCTGTTCGGTTTCGACTTCTTGCTGTTCACGTGCTTTTCGCATCTGCTCGGCACGAGATAAAGTCAGTGGTGTCGACGAAACTATTGTCGTCGGCTGATTCACCAGCTCTTGGTTTGATACAGTGGTAACATTGACCGTTGCCGCTGGTGCTTGGTTACTAGCTGTAGTCGCCTCTTGCGCAATAGCCATACTCGATACGGCTGTTACTACAAAAGCGGACAAGACGAGTTTTTTCATATGTTTTCTCCTAATTAATTCTTTTCAACGTACACACTAAGAGCAAACACTGTGCCGAAGTGGCAGATCCCGGCGGCCGCTCTAAGTATGCGACACAATATAACAAATTCTAACGCGTTGCGCTATGGGTAATTTTTACAGGGGCTGAAATGCGTCGACTATTTGGTCGTCTATGAAAATTATTCTTGGATAACGGCAACTTAGCTGATATTAAACGGGGCTGCAATTTGGCTATATATAAGTCAAAAATT
>JAGRAK010000269.1 GCA_020434645.1 Bdellovibrionales bacterium
TAAACAGAAGTGTTGCAATATAAGACATCACTCTGAAGTGGCGCCGCACTTGCACCGATATGTACTGTTGTGTGTTGGAGGAACGATATGAAGGCAATTAACCGGTATGTATATAGAGTAGCCCAATTCACTAAGCGCTATAAAAATCAGATCATGATTTTTGTAAGCCTTGGTGTTGTTAGTATGGGATTTCAAAACTGTGCCGGTGACGTAAAATTTGAACAACTGCCAACTAGCTCTGATAGACTCGGAACCCCAAATTCAGACCAATTCGCACAGCCCAATGGCAATTTTAAAATCAATAATGGCAATATTTATACAAATAATCAGGGCGTTGCCCTTCAAATTACTGCTGAACATACTGTCGGCATGCTTTTAACTAATGATGCATGTCCAAGCCTCCCCCACGATCCAACACAATTTGAAACATTACAATCGGCTAAGAACTGGTTACTTAGCGATAAAGATGGATCAAGCACAGTCACACTAGTTTTACAGGGCAATGGAGCAAATAATTTTTCGAACTGCACATCAGCTGAAATTGTACTCGATAGAAAATCGCCTGACGCACGCTTTATTAAAACCCCAAACAAAATGACAAATACCGATTCGGCTTCATTTGATTTAAAAGCAGATGATGAACTGAGCGGTACCGATAAAATGTATTGTCGCGTGAGTGGTCAAAATGCATTTACTCCTTGCAATGTACACCTTCAAATAGATGCATTAGCCGAAGGCACAAGTACACTTTCATTTTACGCAACAGACAAAGCTGGCAATGCATCACCAACAATTGATTATTCATGGCTTGTAGATTTGACACCACCAAAAGTAACTCTGATCGACCCAAAGCCACTGGCTCTAATCTCAACAAATTCAACAATGATTCATTTTATAGGAGAAGATGGTACAGGCAGTGGTATTGCCGGCTATAAGTGTAAACTAAACGGTCAAGATCTAGCCACTTGTGTGTCACCTATTATTCTAGATCAACTTGCAGATGGTCAGTATGTTTTCACCGTGACTGCTGTCGACAATGTAGGCTGGATCTCTCAACCTGCTGTCGCCACTTTTAAAGTAGACACCCAACCGTCTGGCGAATTTCAAGTACTAGGCATCACTGGTGGCGCTGACGTTAAAATTGATTCATATTTAACTGACCTAGTCACACCCATTCTAAATTGGTCAACTTCAGTTGGTGCACAAAACTACAAAGCTACAATTTTAAATGAAAGCACGACAGCAGTTGTGTGCAAAGACATTATGTATGCCGCCGGAGTGTCTAAGGGCGCGCTTGGCGCCGACTGCGCACTAAACGACAATACAAAGTATGTCGCCAGAATGTCAGCTTATCGCAATGACATTGAAACCAAGGCACATGACTTTAAATTTTTAGTTGATGCCTCAGCGCCGACGATCACTATTAAAAACATAATTGCCACCGATGAATTGAATACTGCAAATGTACAGTTTTCTATTACAGACGTCGGCGCAGGCCTACACTCTGCCACTTGTTACCGAGTTTTAGATTCTGACATCAGACAAGATGACTGCAAAAATTTGAGCAGCATTGACTACACAAATCTAGCTCCAGGCAACTATATGTTTTATATAATCGCCACCGACAATGCCGGCAACAGCACACAATCCACCCCTATGCCATTTACACTTAAAAATGTAGTTTGCAATCCGTTCAGCCCAGTTCCAGATCCAAAATGTGTGAAAGGCTTAAAGGCCAATTTGTTTTATGCCTCTGCCAGCGATCGCGCTTTGGGCAATAATACTTTAGGATCTATGTATAATCAGGTTGGTAAACTTATTGCAAACGGAATAAAATCAAACACTATTATTTATCTTCCGAATTTAGACGTACCCCTTAGAACATTTACTGAGGGATTTGGAACCTCTGACGGAAAAATTATTAATGATGATAGCGGCAAAAAGCTAGATGAGTGGTTTGCGCTTGAAATGACTTCATACATCAAACTGAGCCCCACAGATGCTGAAGGATATTACCAACTTGCGATTGCTTCAGATGACGGCTCGAATCTCTATACAGATGTTAACAACACAGGAGTATACAAAAAAATTATAAGTAACGACGGGACACACAGTAATCAATTGGGCTGCACCACAAAAGGGAATGAAATCTATATGACAAAAGAAACTCGCATCCCAATTAAGATTGAATACTATCAAGGCCCGAGAACACAAATTGCTTTATCTGTATTCTGGAGAAAAGTCCCTGCAGCAAGTTCAGCGATCAGCTCAAACTGTGGATTTGTTTCCTCTCATCAGACATCTTGGTTTGGCAGCTCCACAAGCCCAGGCATGTACAATACGTTAAAAAATGAGGGCTTCACGGTTTTGACTCAACAAAATTATATTTCAGACTAGTCTGAAGGTACCTGGTAACCTTTTTAAGACATGATGCGCAATTTGTTATAAATGGAACTGCCGGACATAGTATGATCACCGCGCCCGGCAGAAGATCAGAACGTTTAAATATTTAGTAGCACAGATCGCCATCATAAGAGATGCAATCACCATTACTTGCGCGCCATGTGCAATTTTCGACGCAGTTGGCATTGCATCCACAAAAATCAGATCCGTAAGAGATGCAACTGCCATTACTCGAACGCCACGTGCAATTCGGAACACAGTTGTATTCCCCGCGATAACAGCCATTGGAGTCTGGCTCATCGTCATCATCTGGTTCGCTCGGGTCGCAGCGTTTTTTGAATTCAAATAAGCTGACTTGAGTTTCTACTTTGCTCTCATTAAAGCTCTTCACTTTTTCAGCAAATTTTAATTCATTTTGCATAAGTGTCTGAACATTTTTTGGCAAGGCGTTAAACGCCGGCTTCGAATAAGCACTCGCTCCCATAAATAGAATGCTCACGAGCAAAACTAAACTTCTGACGACTTTCATATTTCCCCCTGTTGTTTTGTTTACTCGGCTAAGTTTTATTCATCCGAATTCATTTGGAGAACTCTTAGAGCAAACCCCATGCCAGGGAAACTAGTGTCACATTGTCTATTGTGCGCCGCTCAAATTCT
>JAGRAK010000026.1 GCA_020434645.1 Bdellovibrionales bacterium
AAAGGCTAATTTTTTGCCATCCGGAGACCAAGTGGGAGTGGAGTTATAGTGTCCAGCAAATGTTTTGCGCTTAACGTTTGTGCCGTCAGCAGACATTGTATAAATCATGGGCTTTCCACTGCGGTCAGAAGAGAAAGCGATCATTGTTCCATCTGGAGATACGGCGGGCTCGACATTCATAGCCGAACCCGGCCCATGAGTGATTGGGGAAATGGTCTTCCCATCAAGGGTCATTTTGTAAATATCAGCAGAACCACGTTTTGAAAGAGTTAAGAGTAAGTTCTTATTGTCGATCATAAACTCTGCACCAGTATTAAGACCATCTCGATAAGACACAAGCCATCGTCGCTTTGTTTTTAGTTCGTAGACAAACATGTCGGGATTTCTTTTGGCCGCGGCACGACCAACTTTTCTTTTAACAAAGGCGGTGTAGGCAATATAATCTCCATTCTTAGACCAAGCCGGTGACACCGTTATAGTTTTATGATTTGTAACAGCGCTGGCATTATGTCCATCCCAGTCGGCTATATAAACTTCTCGATTTGTTTGCGGGCCATTATCAATAGTTGTGACGATTTGAGACATAAAAAAGCTGGGCTTGCCGGTCACAGCTTTTATGAAGTCGTTTGCAAAAGTGTGAGCAATTTTACGTAGAGTGCTTTTGGTGCCAGTATATTTTTTGCCAATTATTAAATTGCCCTGTGGTATATAATACGCGTAAATTTCTAAAGTAATGTCCCCATTTATGACCTGGTAGCCTCCGCGAATTAAGAATTCAGTCTCGATGGTTTTCCAGTTGGTGAAATCAAATCCCTTTTCAGAATTACCAGATGGTTTCAGTGCAGTTGTCGTTGTGTCTTCTAAAAATGCTTTTGGGTCAATATTAACAAACAAGCCAGTGGCGGCAAGATCATTGCTAATAACTGAATAGAGTTCTTCACCAATTGCAAGACTCGAACTGTTGGGCTGTGAGCCGAGATAATTAAATGAGGGTAGCGCCAATTTGCTTTTACGAACTCGCGCGTCACCAATATCTAAAAATATTTTTGCCTGCCCGAATGCTGTGGCATTAAAAGTAAAAACAAATAAGGCAATTAAACTTGCGCGTAACATAGTGGCTCCTTTTTTATTCGAACGGAAAGCGTATCATAATCAATGCCTCTTTAACTTCGTCAGGTGGAGGCGGGAAGGGTGAAGAATCACTAACGGCAGCCAAGCAGCTTGAATCAAAAATAGAGTTGCCCGAACTTGTGTGAACTTCTTTTTTAATAACATACCCACGTGCATCTATAGAAATCACCACAGCTGTTTTTAAGTTAGCATCACTTAACCATTGCGGCAATACCCAGTGCTCTCGCACCTGCAGGGTTAAGTTCTCTAAGTATTCATTAACTCGTAGTCTAGACATTCCTGTAAAGCTGTTGCCAGATGATATAATATTACCTTTAAATTGGGGGGTTGGTTGTGCCTCTGCGGGCTTACTGTTTTTTGCGTTCACTTCATTTTTAATTTTTTCTAGGGCCGCCATGGCCTGCAGTTTCTCTAGGGCTTTCTTTTGGGTGTCCTTCACCGTATTAAGTGAAACTTGTTTTGGTTTTGCAGGCTCTGGTTGGGAAGTAGGTTTTGCCGGCTCAACTTTTGCCACCGGAGTTGGCGGCGCGGGCGGAGTGACCTTGATGTTTTCAGGGAGTTTGTCTGGCAAGGCGACCATGTCGACTCGAACAGAGTTTGGTATTTCAATAATTTCGCCCGGCAATAAAAATCCTTTTACGCTGATACCGATCAGTAACGACGCATGAAGAACAATCGATACGATTAGAAATTGCTTAAAGGATTCGTTGTCATCATTATAGGTGATGTAATTGCTCATCTGTTCGTTTTCGGCAAAGTTATAAGGCTGATATTAAATATTCCAGCAGCCCTTGCCTCAGCCAAGACCTCGGCAACGGTGCCATAATCTGTTTTCTTATCGGCTTGAATATAAATTTGTTTATTTTTTCTTGTTGCAAAAATTGCTGACAGCTTTTGTTGTAGAGTCTGAATGCTAATGCTGGCTTTACCAGCAGTAATGCGGCCATCTTTACTGATGACCAAAATAAAAGGCTCATCACTTGTTGGGACGCCACTGCTAGTAGTTTCTGGCAAATCTACATTCAAACCCTGCTGCATCAATGGGGCAGTCACCATAAAGATGATAAGCAGCACAAGCATAACATCCACAAGTGGCGTTACGTTTATTTCGCTCATGACTCGATTGCGGCGCCCGTCAGAAGCGCCTCCTGTACTCATTCCCATATATTATCGATCTTTAAAAAAGTTTCTTTTCGCTATATTTAAAAAATCTGAAGAGAAATTATTAAGCTCAAGGTACTCTCGTTGAATCACTGTAGAAAAGTGATTGTAAGCAACAGTAGCGGGAATAGCCGCAGCAAGACCAATTGCAGTAGCAATGAGGGCTTCAGAGATTCCAGGTGCAACAACAGCCAAGTTCGCCATGCCCGTTGCGCCGATTTTATGAAAGGCGCCCATAATACCCCAGACCGTGCCGAAGAGACCAATAAACGGGCCAGTGCTGCCGGTAGTGGCAAGAAAGCCGAGTCTATTTTCAAGCTTTGTAACTTCAACATCTACAGCCTTTTTTAGAGAGCGCTCTAGATTATCTAGGCCCGATAGGAGCGGAACGGCGTCATCTTTGTCGCCTTTAGAAAGTGTGGAGTCTGCAATCTTTCTAAGCTCGAGGTAGCCTGCTCGAAATACGTGAGCAATATTGCTATCTGGGTGTCGATCTATAAGTTTAAAAATATCGTCGAGTGAGCCGGCCTTCCAAAATAATTCTAAAAAATCAATATTGGCCGATCGAATATTGTCGATAGATTTTTTTTTAGTCAGCGTGATAGCCCAACTTGTGACTGACATTCCTGTGAGCAAAAGTAATGTGAGTTGAACTGGCCAGCTGGCAGAAGTGATGGCTTCAAGCGCGCTGAAGTTCATGGCAGAGGTTACCTTTTGAGCTGTGGGTGCTGCGGCAAATGCTATATTCATAATATAGAAATGCTAATGTGATAATGCGTGACTATCAACCTTTTGAGTAAAATAACTGGGGCGCTTTGTCAGAATGCCAATTTGCGAGTCTGTCGCGAGGGCACTCATTAGCTCTGGCCGATCATCAACTTTGAACACAACAATTTTTTTTCGGCGCTTGAGTTCAGATATGAGTCGTGGCGTGTTTTTATCTGTAACAAACACATCAAAGTTGAGTCCCATAACGGTTTCTAAAAAAATCGAATTCATAAATTGAGATTTTGAATATTCGGCTGTAGATGCGCCAGTTAGCCATACGGCATCTTCATCTCTCAGGTTAGTCAGTGTGTCTACAAATCCAGAGGTTAAGATGACTTTCTTTTCAAGGTGATGCTCCTTTATTAGGCGATAAAGGGATTTCAACTGCGTGGCCCCGGGTTGCAAAACATCGATATAGTAGTTTGCGTTTGGAAATTCTTTAAAAACAGTAGAAATTTCTAGCGGCGACTGATCGGGAGAATCTTTGAATTTGAGGCTGGTTATCTCGTCCAAATTTTTCTGTAAAACAAAACCGTTACCGCTAGTGAGCTGTTCTAGTCGACTGGGGGCATATAATACCCAGTGGCCATCAAGCGTGAGTCGAATTTTTAAACCTAAAAAAATATGGGGGTTCACTTCGACTGCATGCCGAAGGGCTGTCATGGACTGCTCTGGCCCAAAGTCGAGATCGCCACCGTTTGCAATCAGCCATCGACCATGGTCGAGGAGTGGGTGCGTAAAATCAGAGTAGGTTTGTTTGGCGCCGACAAGTCGAAGGCCAAATACGACAAAAATTATACAGAGTGAAGATATAGCGGCTATTAACAGCAATCTTCCGAATGCCCAAATCATATTGCGTAAGCTACTGATAACACGAGTGAAAGTCTATACAATTGTCAATAATAAGCCGCATTTAAATAAGGCAATAAATAACTTATTAAGTTGAAAATAAGATGAGAATCGGTTACATCTGCAGCGACAGATAGAATTAAAATTAAGAGTACTTTCAGGGATTTATGAACCGTTTGAATCGAAAAATTGAATACGCACTGATTGCGCTCAAATATATGAGCAGTAAGTTTGCTGGGCAGTTGACGACTGTAAAAGAGATCTGTGCGGCCACAAATATCCCTTTCGACGCCACTTCTCGCGTTATGCAACAAATGGCTCAGAAAAACGTATTGAAAGCTGAGCATGGTGCTCAGGGTGGATATATGTTGATCACAGATTTATCAAAAATTTCATTTTTAGATATCGTCGAGTTGATTAATGGTCAGGTCGAGGTCGTGAGATGTGTCAGTAGCCTTGATGAGTGTGAGTTTTCGACGGGCTGTAATATGTCCTCACCTCTTAAATCTTTTAACGATAAACTCAGCAATTTTTATAAATCACTTTCAATAGCTGAGATCATCAATGTGAAAGAGTCGGTGAAAGAAATTGAGGCGGAGGCATTATGAGCCAAGCCCCACCACTAATAAATCAAGATTACAAATTTGGCTTTACAACAGATATCGAAACAGATGCCGCTCCCAAGGGCTTAAGTGAAGAAATAATACGTTTTATTTCGGCAAAGAAAAATGAACCAGAGTGGATGCTTGAATACCGCCTAAAAGCCTATCGCCACTGGCTTAAAATGGTTGAGCCGACATGGGCAAAAATCAAATATCCTAAAATTGATTTTCAAGACACGTGCTATTACTCAGCCCCTAAAAAAAACGCCAATGCTGGTAAAAAACTAGATGATTTAGATCCAGAACTTCTTAAGACGTTTGAGCGTTTAGGCATACCACTCAGTGAGCAGAAGCGGATTTCTGGTGTCGCGATTGATGCTGTTTTCGATAGCGTATCTGTTGGCACAACAAATCAGGCGGCGCTTGAAGAAGTGGGCGTTATATTTTGTTCAATTTCTGAGGCGGTACACAAATATCCAGAATTGGTAAAAAAATATTTAGGAACGATTGTCCCGCATACTGACAATTTTTATGCAGCACTGAATGCCGCTGTATTTACGGATGGGTCTTTCTGTTACATTCCTAAAGGAGTTCGCTGCCCTTTAGACCTTTCAACGTATTTCAGAATTAATGCCAAAGACACTGGGCAGTTTGAAAGGACTCTGCTGATTGCCGAAGAAGGCAGTTATGTGAATTATCTTGAAGGCTGCACCGCCCCTCAGCGAGATGAAAATCAATTGCACGCTGCGGTTGTTGAATTAATTGCCATGAAGGATGCAGAGATTCGTTATTCAACCGTGCAGAATTGGTATACAGGCGACAAGGCTGGCCGAGGTGGCGTCTATAATTTTGTAACTAAGCGAGGCAAGTGCGTCGGAGAAAATTCAAAAATTTCATGGACTCAAGTAGAATCTGGATCAGCAATTACCTGGAAGTATCCGAGTGTCATTTTGCAGGGTGATCATTCAGTTGGAGAGTTTTACTCAGTTGCGTTGACTCATGACTATATGCAGGCCGACACCGGTACAAAAATGATACATATAGGTAAAAACACGAAGAGCACAATTTTATCTAAGGGCATTTCAACAGGGCATTCTGAAAATAGTTATCGAGGCTTGGTCAAGATTATGCCATCAGCTGATGGAGCAAGAAATTATTCTCAATGCGACTCTATGCTCGTGGGCTCGCGTTCGAAAGCAAATACATTTCCGTATATTGAAGCAAAAAATAAATCGGCAATAATTGAGCATGAGGCTTCAACATCAAGAATCAGTGAAGATCAGCTTTTTTATTTACAGTCGCGTGGGTTAGATAAAGAGAAGGCCATATCCATGTTGGTGAATGGTTTTTGTAAAGATGTATTCAAGCATTTGCCTCTTGAGTTTTCAGTGGAGGCCGTAAAGCTAATTGAAATGAAACTTGAAAATAGTATTGGTTAAAATATTTAGATGAATTTTAAATTGAGGTGAACAAGTGTTAAAAATTTCAAACCTTCACGTAAGCATTGATGGCAAAGAGGTATTGCGAGGGCTTAACCTTGAGGTGAAGGCTGGCGAAACTCACGCCATAATGGGGCCGAATGGTTCTGGTAAAAGTACTTTGAGTAAAATTTTAGCTGGGTACCCAGGGTATAAAATTACTAAGGGCTCTATTCAGTATGAAATAAACGGTTCTTATCAAGATCTTTCTGTAATCGACCCAGATGTGAGAGCAAAAGAAGGAGTATTTTTGGCTTTTCAGTACCCGGTTGAAATTCCGGGAGTCAGTAATTCTGAATTCTTAAGGACTGGCTTCAATTCTATCTGTAAGCATCAGGGCGTTCCGGAGATGAGTGAAGAGAAGTTCGCCAAATTCTTAACTGAGAAAGCTAAAATAGTTGATTTGCACCCAGACTTCATTAAGCGCAATGTCAATGAGGGATTTTCAGGCGGAGAAAAAAAGCGCAACGAAATTCTTCAAATGGCTGTGCTTTCGCCAAGACTTGCAATTTTAGATGAAACAGACTCGGGTTTAGACATTGATGCACTTAGGGTGGTCGCCTCAGGTGTGAACAAGCTGCGAAACGAAGATCGTGCCATTGTGTTGATCACTCATTATCAACGACTACTCGAATTAATTGTTCCTGATTTCGTTCATGTGCTCGCAAAAGGCCAAATCGTAAAATCGGGAGGCAAGGAATTGGCTCTCCAGCTAGAGCAAGACGGGTACAATGCTTTTATTTAATCCACCGCAATGGTTAAAAGCCAAACAGACTGAAGCTCTTAAGGCGGCTCAAGAATTGGGTTGGCCGCAGAAGAGAGATGAGGGCTGGAAGTACACTTCAGTTCGTGAGCTGCAGGCGCTCTCTTTTGCAAATGTAGCCCCGGGTCAAAATCAATTTCAATTGCCTACCGAAGTTAAGAACTTGGTTGCGTCAGCTGATTCAACTCTCTTTTTTTACAACGGAGAATATTTAAAAGATGTCTCTTCGGCGGTTACACAAGAAGACATTGTGGTCTCTTCATTAACTAGAGTTTTAATGAGTGCTGGCCGGCTTCAAGAAAGGGCTAAGTCATTTATTGAGCGCAAGCCCAATAAAAACTTAAAGAATATTGGTCTTAATATTTTAGCCAATTTTAATCAGGGTGCTTATATTCAAATCGATGGTGGTGACGACTCGGTTAAAAAAATTGCTGCAATTCATCTTTATGGCAATTTAATAAATACCAGCGAGCAAAAGCCTTTTGCCGTGTACTCGCGTAACATTTATAGCTTCGCTGAAAACATTGAAGCTGAATTTATCGAAATTCACCTTTCGGTAAATCAAATTCAATTTCAGGCTTCGTGTGCCTCAGATATTCACCTCTCGGCGGGGGCAAAGGTTCGAATGGCAAAAGTTGTTTGGTTGGGAGAAGAGGCTTTTGGATTTCATGACGTGCAGGCCAGTCTCGAGAGAGATTCAGCTCTAGAAATGTTTGATTTAAACATAGGCGGAAAACTAATTCGAAATGAAGTGGCAGTAAATCTTTCTGATAGTGGTGCTGAGCTTAATTTGTATAATTTAAATATAGCAAAGCCTGATAGCCATATCGACAATAGCACTAGTGTTATTCATCTTAAGGGCAACACAAGTAGTGAGCAAATCGTTCGCAGTGTCTTAAGTGATCATTCAAAATCAATATTTTCTGGTAAATTGCGTATTGAACAAGATGCTCAAAAGTCAGATGCCAGCCAATATTGTCATAATCTTCTTTTGAGTGATTCTGCAGAAGCTGACGCGCGACCTCAGTTAGAGGTATTTGCTGATGATGTAAAGGCGGCACACGGGACGACTATTGGTCAGTTGAGTGCCGAACAGCTTTTTTACTTGCAGAGTCGGGCGATATCAAAAGCAGATGCTGAAAAAATGTTGGCTGACGGATTTCAAGAAGCGTTAATTGGTAAAATTAAATCTTCATTTCTTAAGCATATTGTAGAGTCTTGTGTGCGAGGGTTAAGCTGATGATAAAAGAGATCTGTCAGTTGAGATCTGATTTTCCTGCTCTTGGTCAGCTAGTGAGTGGCCAGCCCCTAGTTTACCTTGATCATGCCGCCACAAGTTTAAAGCCTCTTGCGGTAATAGAGACAATCGATCACTTTTATCGACATGAAACTGCAAATGTTCATCGTGGAGCTCATTATCTAAGCGATAAGGCCACGCAAAAATATGAAGATGCACGAACTTTGGTCAAAAATTTTATTAATGCTGAAAACAACTCTGAGATTGTTTTCACAAAAGGCACAACTGAGTCGATAAATCTCGTCGCACAAGCTTACGGAGATGAATATTTAAACCCTGGAGATGAGATCATCTTAACCGAGATGGAACATCATTCAAATATAGTGCCTTGGCAAATATTGGCTAAGCGTAAAAAATTAACCGTTAAATGGGTTCCAGTCACAGAGTCGGGTGAGCTCGATCTGAATGAATTCAAAAATATTTTAAATGAAAAAACCAAAATTGTATCTGTTGTTCATTGTTCAAATGTCCTGGGTACGGTGAACAACATAAAGGCTATAATTTCAGCAGCCCACAATGTAGGCGCCAAGGTTTTGGTCGACGCGGCTCAATCTGTGACCTTTATGCCAATTGATGTGCAGGATTTAAACTGTGATTTTCTAGTCTTTTCTGCCCACAAGCTCTATGGCCCATTCGGGACAGGTGTACTGTTTGGTAAATCAGAATTACTGAATGCTATGCCGCCATATCAGAGCGGCGGCTCTATGATCACTTCTGTGAGTAAAGATGAGTCGCTTTTTCTAGGAGCGCCACAAAAATTTGAAGCTGGTACGCCTAATGTTTCGGGAGCTATAGCTTTGGGTGCTGCTATTAAGTATGTCGAAAAAATCGGATTGGCGAATATCTGCGCCCATGAGACTGAGCTTTTACAATATACAATTTCAGAGCTTAATAAAATTAATGGTGTTCGAATAATAGGCAATTCTTCGTCTCGTGTGAACATAGTCAGTTTTGTAACAGATGGGATACACGGTGCAGACATTGGTCAAATTTTAGACCAGCAGGGTGTCGCCATTCGTACCGGCCATCATTGCGCTCAACCATTAATGAATAAACTAAAATTAACGGGAACTATGCGAGTCTCCTTGGGCGTGTATAACTCTCGTGAAGATGTGGATATCTTTATACGATCACTTAATAAAGCTGTGGAGATGCTATCATGACGACTCAGATACCAATTGCACCCGACGATATTTTAATTCGCGCTCAAGATACGCCGAACCCATTTGCAATTAAATTTATAATTAACTTTGCTCTTAAAAGTAATGGCAACGCCACATTTACAACTAAAGAGCAATGCGCGAGCCTTCCGTTGGCTGCGGCTCTTTTTGACATTCCAGGTGTCGAGCAAATTTATTTTTTTCAAAACACCCTGACGGTGACTCACACGGATGAATTGCCAGCAGATATGATAAAAGAAAATGTGAAGGCGATACTTAAAACACGGCTTACGGTACATGATCCTGATTTTGAAAGCCCTGATGAGGCAAAATCAAAAGAAAAACCAGATCGTTCTAATATGACCCCTGAACGGGTTGAAATTGAAGAAATATTAGATCGTACAATTCGACCAGGGCTTCAGTCTGACGGTGGTGATATTGAGGTCGTTGAGTTTGCAAACAATGAAGTCAAAATTATATATCAAGGTGCGTGTGGCGGATGCCCGAGTTCTATGATGGGAACCCTCGACGCCATTCAGAGCATTCTGCGTAATGAGTTAAATAACGAGCAAATTACGGTGACTCCGCTTTAGGGCTACTTATATTTCTTCAGCAGTTCTGGGTGATCCAGCAGGTACTCATTTTGTCTTTTAACTAGTTCTGATTTTTCAAAATCAATTTCATTTTGCAGCAGCGTATTGTATTGGGCAGAAGTAACAAGAGTATTGGCACCATCCTCGACCCAAACGCGCAAGTGTATTTTTTGATTTTCTTCAGATGTGCTGGCAAGCTGCGCTGTCCAAGCACGGCCTCCTCGCGCTGTCACATTGGTGATAACTCCTTCAACGGGAGCTCCGCCCAATAATTGTACGCCGAGTGGCAAAATCCATTTATAGTTGAGTTGAGGAATATTTTTTTCTGTTTCAATTTGGGCTGTGAGTGCAAAGCGATTGTTTTCTGAGTCAGATTCAGTTTTCGAGAGTCGAACTGAAAAATGGGGCAGAAGTTTTGTTGTGCGAATTAGAATTTCATTATGAGGCTTAAGTGACGTTGATTTGTCTGCTCTGAAATCAGTTTTATGAATGGCCATAAAGGCTATAGGTATTGTGAGAGATATAAGTATTAATATTTTTTTAATTACGGGAGTGTGGTTGTGCATAAGTTCACTCCATTCGCGATAAGTTCATAAGTCAACGGGTCGCCAGCCGGGTGATAGCCCGAGTTGGATTGGTTGATCCCAGTGTACACTTTCACATTAATAAGATAATTGCCGGCTGCTAAATTGGGTATTGTGAAGGTCTCGGTTTGTTCTGTGGCCGCATTATTATCAGCATAATTATCAGAAGATTTGACGATATCGCTTGAATTCCCGTAGCGAGCATTTGAATTGTATAAATATAGATCAAGGTCGGCCTTCACTCCGGCCGGATTATCAGTCAGAGCTTTCATGGTGAGTGTAAAGACACCGCCTGAGTGATGATAGTGTAGAAAATCATTATTTTCTACGCGGTGGGAGGTTGCAAATGATCCATTGTCGTTAGAGGGATCATCAAATGGAGTCATGGCAAATTCTTTTGTGCAGCTTCCAGTTGCCGTGACATATCGGGCATATTCGGTATTACCATCTTGCTTATGCGCAGTTCTCAGTGAAGACCAATCACTAGAGCCCGATATTTTTGAAGCTTGTGTGTCGTGAAGAAGTCCAATATTTCGAAATGCAGCATTTGTATTTAAAAAACCAGAACTCCAGGTTAGAGCGGTCCACAGTTCAGCGAAAGCATTTTCAATTGGATCATCGGATGCTGAGTCTGCATTAGAGGCACTGTCAAATACATCCCAAAGCATACGGGCTACAGAGAATTCACGAAAATTACCCTCGGCCGCGAAGATGGGTATATCGCATCCCGACTTATTCGGATTTGTCACACAGGTTGCAGCTGTTGTTTCGAGCGGGATGTTAAATATATACATAGAGGTTGAGGCCGGATTTGAAGCATTGGGTGTTCCATCGGTGTCGCGGTATTTGGCCTCATTACGAATGGCAGCCTGAATAAAATTACCCCAGCCCTCTCCCCATGCAAGCCGTGGATCAATAATACTATTACCAGAGTGTGATCCGCCAGGAGAATCTGTGTCAGTGTATACATCTTCTATAAAGTGACCATATTCGTGAAGAATAACTGAATTATCAAAGTGATCAGTATCCGAGTTGTAAATGTCGCCATCTATTCCGCCCAATATATAGAGCTTTCTATAGCTCGGCAGATAAAAACTAAGTCCACTAGAGGAGTCAAAGTATGAATTTGGATTAAAGCCTTTTTCCCAATAAATTTGCACCTTGGGTGCCACAGTAAAGGCGTTGCAACCGGTAAAAGCGCAAGTTCCCACTTCAGCCCTGAAGAAGTCATTGGCCTGTACAATTTGGTCATAAATATTAAATGCAGCGCCTAGTAATTCTCCGGCATTGTCTGCATCAGCATTAATCGTGCCGACAGACTTTGTTACATCAGGAGTAACAGTTGCACTAATAGAATAGGGTGCATTCTCTTCGGGGCAATTTAAAACAGAAGCTTTAACGGAGGCATTATCGCCACGAGAATAGACATGTAATGAGTAAGTGTCAGAAGAAGTGGGCATTTGAAGTGAAAAATTGCCTGAAGTATCTGTTTCTGTGCATTGTACAATATTGCCTTCAGGCGAATAGGCAACAACTTCAGCATAGCGAATTGGTTTTGGAGCGCCAATGGCGCCAAGGCCGCTACTAGGAGTATAGGCGCGTGATTCAAAGGTGGCTGTTCCAGTGATTGTAACCGGCGAAGCGTGAGTTGTAGTTGTGGTGCAGTATGATCTTTCGCTTAGACGACTATAAACAGTGCTCACCCGGTTCTTGCAAGTGCCAATAATAGGAGATGATTTTTGTGGCGCACATGCAGACAGGCCTAGCCCAAAGCATAAAAATGCAAAAATATGTACTCTGAGACCCCACATGCCCATACTAGCTCATCGGCTAGTCTTGTAATTCATATGATGTCTTAATGACTTATGCGAAAATTTTTTTTAGATTAGATTGTCTCATTTTGAGAACATGCGAAGGGCTAAAGTGCAAAAAGGTTTTAACTCAGATATTTTGTATAAGGGTTTGACATATCACGTACAGACTGAAGACTGGGGCGCGCAGAATCCATTTTTTGTGAGCCAAATTTTTCGCAATGGCGCAGTGGTCAAAAATATCAAAATTCCCTACACTAAGGTTCTGCCCGCCGGACAAAATCCAAATGTTCAAGCTGTAAGATTTGCTCTAGAAATGCAGCACCAATCAATACTAGACCTTTTGGTTTCTGGCCAACTGTTCTAACCATTTGCTACTATTAAAACATGATTGAATTTGCACATACATACAAAGTGTATCCTGGGCCGACGCATGCGTTGAAAGATGTAAATCTAAGAATAGAAAAAGGTGAGTTTGTATTTTTAACTGGGCCGAGTGGTGCCGGTAAAACGACTTTATTTCGGTTATTATCGGCTTATGACAAAGCCTCTTCAGGTTGTTTAACTGTTCTTGGTTACGAGCTTGA
>JAGRAK010000270.1 GCA_020434645.1 Bdellovibrionales bacterium
GGCCGTTTTCCAAACCATCATCCAGACCCGACTGTTGAAGAAAATCTAGTCGACCTCGCCAAAAAAGTTCGCGAAACTAAATCTGTCGTGGGTATTGGTTTTGACGGAGATGCCGATCGCATAGGCGTTGTAGATGAAAATGGCACTATGATTTATGGTGATGAACTGATCGCTTTATGTAGTCGATTTATTTTACAAGAAAGCCCTGGCGAGAAAATCATTGGTGACGTTAAATGTTCAGATCGCCTGTATGACTACATCGCAAAATACCAAGGTGTTCCGGTTATGTGGAAGACTGGACACAGTCTTATTAAAGAAAAAATAAAATCTGAAAATGCCCCCTTCGGCGGCGAATTAAGCGGACACATTTTCTTTGCTGATCGTAATTATGGATATGATGATGCCCTTTATGCTGGCCTGCGGGTAGCTGAAATTCTTTCTAAAACAGGCAAAACCATCCGTGAGTTGCTTAGTGATTTTCCACCAGCATTTAATACTCCTGAAATTCGCATCGACACTACAGAAGAAAAGAAAGTACGCATTGTAAACGCATTAATAGAAAAATTTCCGAAAGATACTGAAGAGTTTCGCGTGAATCTTATCGACGGGATTCGCTTAAGTTTTAAAAATGGATGGGCTCTTGCGCGGGCATCTAATACTCAGCCTGTTTTGGTGTTGAGATTTGAATCATCTACGAAAGAAGGCTTAAAAGAAATTCAAGATCGTATTGAATCTATTGTTCGTCCAATGCTCTAGGATGCTTTTTTCTTATCTAACTTTAGATCTCGTATTTTTTGTACTGTGGTGTTTTTAACGTATGCTTTGCTGTACTTATCAACATCTTTACTATTAATAAATATACTTGCTTTTGATGATTCGAGTTTATCTTTTTGCTTAGTTGATAGAATTCCATTCATCTTTAAATATATAAAAAACCTATTATTTTTAGGCATATATAAATAGAGATCAGCCCCTGGCTGTAATTCAGGAACTAAATCACCCACATCCACTTGTGCCCGATCTGGCGAAGACGTCTTTATAATCTTAGGACGATTTTGATGTGCTTCTATCAATTTAATAATGATTTCATTTTTACCGCTAGAAACTGTCGCCGTAAATTGCTCGCCTTCAACATGTTGCTTTAAATCAACATGTTCTAAATTTGTTATGACATGATCGCTTACTTCAAATGTGCTACACATTTTTAACCCGGCTTCTTGTACCAAATGAATAAACTTATCGTTGAATGTATTCTCTTCTTCTTTGCTCCCACCATGTGAAACCACAATAAAACCGACCATTTGAGTGCATGTAACTGGCCAAACCGTACACTTACTAACATGCTCTAAGCTTTCTGTTGGCGGCTTGACCTCCCCCGCCGCCTTGCGCGCACTTTGTATTATGAAGTGCTCCATGGTCTCAACAGGTCTATCCACATGCTCAGAATTAGTATTGGTATCATTTTTATTATCAATTACACTCGTGGCCAAATTCGGATTAGGGTCTTCCTCTACCTCTTTTCTACTATTGTTCGCTTGTCCTTGTTTTCGCAACATACTTAGATCTTTTCGAGTAGAGCTGATGGCGTGAGTCCGTGTCGTAATGGGCTTACCATCATCGAGATTTTTGTTGTTTGCCTTCGCCAGTTGAATCAAATCTTCTAACGACTCTTCTTCTTCGCTTATGTCGCCTTCATTTTCAATAATGTCGTTATCGTCAGTATCATCGACGTCTTGATCTATATTTTCGATCTGATCTGGCGCATCGCTACTTAACTCTTCGTCATTATGACTTTCATATTCCAAGCCATTGTCATCTTCTTCTGTGTCCAACGACTTATTGAGTCGACCTAAGTTATTATTTTTTAGTGCAAATTTTTTCTCCACTACACCATAATTTTGTTCATCCTCTTCTTGTTTCTGTCTTGATCGTGCTTCTCTAGAATTTAGCTTTTCGGAATTTATTCTATCGGCCTCTTCAAATTGTCTTCTTAATTTATCCTCTTTAGATTCAATATCACTATCATCATTTGTAAACGTATAGCCCCGCTTCTGTTGATGCATCGGCTTTTCACCATCGATATCACCCTTGATTATCTTTCTCTCATGCGCTCGTGTTATAACACTTTTAGCTTCTTCATTATTCGACGACATCATCTCGATAAGAATATTTTTAATTTTTCTATGTATTCCTGGTCCACTAGCCCCTCCGACAATAGTATGCTGACAAGCAATATCTTGAAGGCGTTTCTGTGTAATCGGATTTTGATTTTCACCAAAGGTTATCACTTCGACTTTAAAAGTATGATTTATAAGCGTAGGGATTTGAGCAAGCTTTGCTGTTTTAAGGTTTACACTAAGTAGAACAAAATCTGGATTGAATGATCCAACAAGCTGAAAGGCTTCGCGAATGGTGCCAACAACGATTGCCTCCCATCCTCTTCGAATAAGGTAATGCACAACATTTTCCATATCCGTAACTTTTTGACATACAATCAAAACTCGAACTTGGAGCGTATTGATATCAATGACTTCTGGCTTTGCCTCATCTTTTATTTCGAGGTCAGAAGCAGCAGCAGTTATGTGGCTATTATTTTTTTTATTATCATTATCGTCAGCCAAAAATATCCTCTTTCCTTGAGGTACTTCTCGGCGATAAGTGGCTTTAAATTTATGAAATTACACAATTTTATTAAATATAGGCCAGACGTCTAGTCTAGCCTATATTGTTTTAAATTATTCGTGTTTTAGATTTTGCCTTGAAGCATAAATGCAATAACAAGAGCGTAAATTACGAGTGATTCAACAAGAGCTAGACCTACGATCATAGGAACAAACATTGCTTTAGCCGCTTGCGGATTTCTGGCAATACCATCCATTGCAGAGGCTCCAATTTTGCCCTGCCCTAGTGCGCCGCCTAATGCTGCTATACCAATAGCTAGTCCTGCTGCTATTGCGAAATAACGAGCATCGCCGTTAGAAGATGCTGCCTGCATACCTTCCTCTGCAAATGCCTGGATTGAACCGAACATAGTTGCAATACCAAATAACGTTGCTTTT
>JAGRAK010000271.1 GCA_020434645.1 Bdellovibrionales bacterium
TCGCTTCCGTTGTTTCCGCCATCGCCTTCATCAATAGGGAGCTGATCTTTAACTTCGCAGGCGGCAATTGAAAACAATGAAGCAAACAGTAAAGCCATAATTCGAATTTTTTTGCACATAAGTAACTCCCGAGTAATAAATTGATCGGGAGTTATTTTTTTATTCTTTAAATCGTTGCTGCGTTTGAGCGTTTAGGCTTTTGTTTGTCTCAACATCAAACGCATTTCTAGACAATAGGCTAGTGGCTGCAGCTTGGGTTTGGTGGCATAGAAAGAATGGTCATGCCCTTGCAATTGTATATACATGTATATACAATTGGCTATATGTTGCTATATGATGTCGTCGACGCCTTTGATAAGGCCAAATTAAAGTACGTGTTAATTGGAGGTTATGCCTTAGCCCTTCATGGGGTAGTGAGAGCGACCATTGATGTGGACTTTGTACTTCAACTGAGAATGGCCGATTATATGTTGGCAGAAAAAACTTTAAAAGAAATCGGGTTGACGTCACGCTTGCCAATATCGGCTACTGACGTGATCACTATGCGAAAAGAATACATTAAAAATCGAAATCTTAAAGCATGGTCTTTTGTAGACAATAGCGCCCCATCTCGTCAGGTCGACATTCTAATTACTCATGATATGGCAAAAGTGAGCTCCCAAAAAATGTCGGTTGCTGGTCGACGTATTGCTGTGGCGACATTAGAAGCCCTGCTTAAGATGAAGATTCAAGCGGGGAGACCGCAAGATTTAATTGATGTGCAAAGTATTAGAGCGAAACTCGATGAAAAAAAGTAGTAAATTAAAAAATAAAGATGTTATTTCACCAGAAGAAGCGATTCAATTTCTAGAAGATATTCGTACGCTCTCGGATGCCATAGATGAGAAGACAATTGCGATAAGTTTGAGGGTGCCTGAGAATATTTTAAGATCTGTAAAATTGAAGGCGAAACAACAAAACAAGAAATATCAGTCACTTATGATTGAGTATTTAAGAAAAGGTCTTCGTAGTAAATAGGGGCGCTGGTGTAAAGGTTAAGTGGGTAAGTAAACCGAGATCTAAAAGTTCCAACGAACCCCAACAATATCAGAGTGACCATCTGAATTGTCAGTGTGAGTATAGGCATAAGTTTGCTGACCAATATTTTTTGAGACTTCTAAAGTGGCTTCTGTGTGTCCGACGTCATAGGCTAGAGTAGCGGAAACAAAACCCTTGTAGTTGACCTCAGCAGTGGTCTCGACAGCTTTAAAACGAAAGGCCACCGAGTGACCATTTTGGTTCATAGTAGCTGAAAGAGACGAATTTAAATTATTTATATTTCTTATGCCCGCTGCCGTAGAATTGCTTTCATTTTCAAGCAGAGTTTTTACTGTTTGTTGTAGTATGTGTCGGCCGATCACTTCGCCGTTATCATTTTTGGGCAGGTTTTGCGTGGGAATATAATTGGCCATATTAAATTGAGATTGATCCAATATAATTTGTATGCGGGCTAGAAGGTCTAAATTTAGCTCTTTAGTTTGATGATTTATAATATCCATTTGTTCAAATGAGTTTCTAAATGGAATTGCAGAAACAGCCGGTATAGAAGCTAGAAAAATCACGGCCGCTAAGATTCGGCTTAAAACTTTGATTGTGATTTTTTTAACAGTTTGCTTTTTCACTTTGCTTTTCACCACTGTCTCTATTTGATTCAGTGATTTACCCCTTATGGGCTATTAAGATGCAAAGCTTGCGCCGAGCCAGCTAAAAAATACGCGGGGTAGAGAGTAATTTGTTGTCTAATAATTAATGAGTGTAGTTGATGCTGACAGTCATGTCTCAAGTTGAGACATCTTAACTTGAGACATCAACAGTTATAATAATTTATGATTAAGCGTGGGCAGATGTCTCTTCGGGCTGCTGCAGACCTTTTTTCTTAATTTTTTCTACTAGAGTTGTGCGGTTCAGTTTTAACAGCATCGCCGCTTGGTTGCGGTTCCATCCCGTTTTTTCTAAGGCGCGAATGATGAGTGCATTTTCAAATGCATCAACTGCTGAATTAAAATCCATGCCCTCGGTAGAAAACTCCATAGAGGCCTGCGCGCGACTAGTGGACTCTATACCACGATATTTTTCTGGTAGATCGGGTACGTCTACAATTCCGCCGCCTTTTAAAATGGCAAGACGCTCTACAAGGTTTTCAAGTTCACGAATATTGCCCGGCCATCCGTAGTGAGAAAGTATGTGCATGGCATCAGGAGTGACGCCAGCCAGTTTTTCTTTTTTGCCTTCATTAAATAGATCCATAAAATAGTGAAAGAGAAGGGCAATATCTGTTTTTCTTTCGCGAAGTGCCGGAATATGTATCGGAATTACATTTAAACGGTAATAAAGATCTTCGCGAAAGCGTCCGTCGCGAACGGCCTCTTCTAAGTGAACATTAGTGGCGGCTATGACGCGAACATCAGTTGCTAAAGTTTTGGCGCTACCAACAGGCTCATACTTTCTTTCTTGTAGTACTCTTAAAAGTTTTACTTGTAGGTGTGGGCTCATGTCGCCAATTTCATCAAAAAATACAGTGCCGCCTTCGGCCAACTCAAAACGACCAATTCGATTACTGGTCGCCCCGGTGAAGGCGCCCTTAATGTGACCAAAAAGTTCGCTTTCTAAAAGTTCTCCGGGTATTGCGCCGCAATTGATTGGTATAAACGGCTTATTCGCTCTATTTGAATTATAATGTATAGCTTTTGCAACGAGTTCTTTGCCTGTTCCACTTTCGCCAGTAATCATAACTGTCGACTCTGATGTGGCCACCCGTTCAATCATCTCAAGAACTCGAGTGATTCCTTCGCTTTGCCCGATAATGTTATCGAAGCGATACTTTTTATGAAGGGCTGAGCGCAGCTGAACATTTTCTTGTTCAAGTCGCTTGTGAGATAAAGTTTTATCAACAAGACTTAAGACCTCATTGAGTTCAAATGGTTTCGTAATAAAGTGTTCAGCGCCCCCTTTGGTCGCGCGAACGGCGGCATCAATTGTGCCAAAACCAGTGAGTACGATGAAGAGTGTTGCC
>JAGRAK010000272.1 GCA_020434645.1 Bdellovibrionales bacterium
CGGCTCACTATTTAAAAACAGATTTTTTGACAATTACAGAATCTCTCGGTGCTGATGCTGTTTCTTTTGGCGGAACCAAAAATGGCCTACTTTTTGGAGAGATCGTTCTACTCTATAACGAGCAAGCCAAAAGAAAATTTAAATATATTCGAAAACAAAACATGCAGCTTCCATCAAAGATGCGTTTTTTATCTGCGCAATTTGAGATTTTCTTAAAAGAGCCTGGGCTTTGGCGTGAAGTGGCAGCCCACGGCCATGATGTCGCACTTTACTTAGCAAATGGTCTGCGAGATGTACCTGAGATTCAGGTGACACAAAAAGTTGAAGCCAACAGTGTGTTTGCAAAAATCCCTAAGGAATGGGTAAAACCACTACGCGATAAGTTCTTTTTCTATATCTGGGATGAAATTGAATTTGAAGCCCGGCTTATGATTTCATTTGATTTAACTAAAAAGCATGTGGATCAGTTTTTATCACTCATTCACAAAATTCGAAAAGATAATAATAACTGAAAGGCTTTCATTAATGGACTACTCTTCATATTTAAAATTAGAAACACTTCTTTCTGCTCAAAAGCCTGTTTCAACTGATAAAGGTCGTCCGGCACACGATGAGCTCCTTTTTATAACAATTCATCAAGCCTATGAGCTTTGGTTTAAGCAAATACTATTTGAATTAGACTCAATTCTAGCCAGCTTTTCTCAAAAGAAAGTGGCTGATAAAGAGATGGGGACAGCTCTTGCACGTCTACACCGAATTAACGAAATTATGAAAGTTCTTATTGAACAAGTTAAAATTCTTGAAACTATGACTCCAATGGATTTTTTAGAATTTCGTGATCTTATTTACAAAGCTTCAGGATTTCAAAGTCTTCAATTTCGATTACTTGAAAATAAGCTCGGCTTACGCTCCGACGATCGATTGAATTTCAATAGTCTCCCCTATCATACGCAGCTTGCTGCCGGAGAAGCTCAGCAGGCGCAAGCTGCAGAATCAGCTCCAACTTTATTTTCGTGCCTTGAGTCTTGGTTAAGTCGAACTCCGTTTCTCGATACACCCGGATTTCAGTTTTGGGAACAGTATAAAGTAGCGGCAAATATTATGTTTCAACAAGATGAGGGTTTCATAAAAAATAACAGCGAGCTCAACGATGCTGAAAAGAAAAGATTATTTGAGAATATTCAGGTCTCTCGTGATGGGTTCGCCTCATTATTTGACGAGAAAAAATATGAAGAGATGAAAACTCGTGGGGAATGGCGTCTCAACTATCGAGCCGTGCATGGAGCACTTCTAATTCAGCTTTACCGTGAGCAACCAATATTTCAGCTGCCATTTCGCCTCATCACAGAGGTTTTAACCTTAGATTCTCACCTCACTCAGTGGAGATACCGACATGCCTTGATGGTGAAGAGAATGCTTGGGAGCAGAATAGGCACCGGTGGATCTTCTGGCGCAAAGTATTTGCGTGAAAGCACAGAACAACATAAAATATTTGAAGACTTTTATAAATTAACCACTTTCTTCATTCCTCGCACGAGGCTTCCGGATTTGCCGAAGGAGTTTGAAGATAAGCTTGGTTTTGCTTTTGAAACGAGTAAATAAATATGTCACAAATGCAGCCAGTGCGCGGGACTCACGACTTATTTGGAAGTGATATACTCAGATATCGCCATATCCTTAATGCGGCGGCGAGCTTGAGTCGCTCTTATGGGTTTGAAGAGATTAAAACGCCGATATTTGAATTTACAAATGTGTTTAGTCGAACACTCGGCGATGCTTCAGATATTGTCTCAAAAGAAATGTACACTTTTTCTGATAAAGGCGGAGAAATTTTAAGTTTAAGACCAGAGGGCACAGCCAGCATTGTGCGATCTTTTATTTCTGAAGGCCTGGCTCAGCATCTGCCGTTAAAATTTTTCTATGAAGGGCCAATGTTTCGCTATGAACGCCCTCAAAAAGGGCGCTATCGCCAATTTTATCAAATCGGCGTTGAACTACTCGGTGTTGACAGCACAGACGCCGACATCGAAGTGATTTCAATGGCCGAGCATTTATTTAGAAAGCTTGGCGTTTCTAGGAAAGTGACACTTGAAATTAACTCAATCGGAGATCATGAGTCGCGAAATAACTATAAGCAGGCACTTGTTGAGTATTACAAAAAACATCTAGAGAATCTAAGTGACGATAGCAAAGTGCGGCTCATGACTAACCCACTCCGAATACTAGACTCAAAAGATAAGCGGGATATCGCGATTAATCATGATGCTCCCAAACTGGCGGACTATTTAAATGAAGCATCAAAACAAAAATTTGAACAAATTAAAAAAACACTAGCTGACCTCGGTATTTTATTTAAAGTGAACCCTTTTCTTGTCCGCGGACTTGATTATTACTGTCATCTCGTCTTTGAGTACAGAACCACCGCTCTTGGGAGCCAGGACGCTGTCCTTTCAGGCGGGCGCTATGATGGCTTAACAGAGATTATGGGCGGGCCTAAGGCCCCCGCTGTGGGCTGGGCTGCTGGAGTTGAGCGACTCAGCTTATTGCTTGATGCCGACCCCAAAAAACTTCGGCCTATTTCGCTTATACCTCTAGGTGAGGCGGCTGAAATGGCTTGTCGTAATTTGGCGCATGATTTGCGCGGTAAAGGCTTTTTCATTGATATGTCTTACTCTGGCAACATGAGTAATCGCATGAAAAAAGCCACCAAGCAAAATGCCATCGCAGCTCTAATCATTGGAGAGAGTGAGCTTCAAAATAAGCTCTACACTCTAAAGCTTATGGACACCGGAGTTCAGATGACCATTAAAGAGACCGAACTTTCAGAGCGTTTAACGACAATTTATGGAGATAGCTCCACAAAGTCTTAATAACCCCTCCACATCTCTCACATAAGACCTGTCAGAACAAATTTATAATATCTGACGGGGATTCATGCTCAAAATTAAACGATCTCATTTTTTTCCAACATCTGAGAAAAATAGAAAACCTGTTGTGTTTATTACGGGCTGCAATACAGGCCTTGGTTAT
>JAGRAK010000273.1 GCA_020434645.1 Bdellovibrionales bacterium
GTAATCAAAATATGAACTGTTTATTTCAGGGGACGCGCATGTCGACAATACTATTACACCTTTCAATACTAACACTTCTTACCACCTCACTTGGCGCATATGCCGATGATGATTCGTGCAAAAAAGCACTTTCAAAAAGTGCATTTCAAGAAGAGGGCGCCATATCCGTTGAGTGGGTAGATAAAATGAAGTCCGAAAAGCCCTCACCGCTACAAAATCGCGTAAATGAGGCTGTTCAAAACGCCGGCATCGCCAAAGTCGCCATGAACCGAGAAGTTATGAAAAATCATAACACAAGTTATACCAATGAAGTTCCGCTTGGATGTGGCACTGACCAAAAACAATCTGGCCGGTGCTGGATTTTTGCCGGCAACAATATGCTGCGCGCCGAACTTTTAACTTCTAAAAAAACAGATAAAACATTCTCACTCTCACACAACTATCTGCATTTTTTTAATATGCTTGAAAAATCAAATCGCTGGCTCTGGAACGTTGAAGAAGCGCAACTTCAAAACTTAACTCGTCGCGAAGAACTGAAGTTCATCGAAAGTGATCCTCTAGGTGATGGCGGCTGGTATGTTTGGTACCAATTTCTCGTAGCTAAGTATGGCATGGTCCCGCAGCAATATATGCCTGATACCGAAAGCTCAATTAGCACAGCAACTCTTAATCAAACTTTAAAGACAATTTTATCAGACGCCGGCGTGAAAATTAAAATATTAACTCATCTTTGGAACTCAAAAGCCACCGGGGCTTATTCGACCAAGCAAAAAGAGTTACTATCTGATATACGACAAGAAGCAATGGAGAAAATTTTTAGAATACTCGAAACAAATCTTGGCACTCCGCCATCTAGCTTCGAATTTACAAATCTTAAAACAAAAAAAACTGAAACCTACACACCCCATACATTTCGAGATAAATTTATTAAATACAAGGCCGACGACTATGTGACCGTTGCCAATAATGCTAGGCGACCACGCAATCAGTACTACGAGTTTATTCGTTCAACAATCGGTGTACCCGAACTCAATGGCAAAGATTATCCTATTCGCGTACTTAATATTTCATTTGAGCGCATGGATGAACTCATTCGTAGCTCTATTGATGCCGGACGCCCTATGTGGTTTGCAACCGACGTTGGTAAATTTCTTGAAGCGACACCTGAAAGCTTGAGCAAACCGAGCACTGGCATTTGGCATCCGGATATTTACAAATACTCTGAAGTTTATAATATGCCCGATAGTCAGTTTCAACTTGATGCCCTCACGCAAACTGAGTTTCGTCTGTCGATACCCAATCATGCCATGGTCATTGTTGCTTATGATAAACCCGATGTTAACGGCTTGACCGTTAAATATAAAATTGAAAACTCTTGGGGTGATAAGTGGGCAGATAAAGGATATGGCCACATGTACCGCGAGTGGGCGGAGCTCTATTTGGCAGAAGTTGTTGTTCATAAATCAATGCTGACACCTGATGAGCTTGAACTTATCAAGGCAACACCTAAAGAAATATTAGAAGACGATTTTTACTAATTGCAGACAAGCGGCTGAGGCGACCCAATCGGATAATTTATATCGATGAACATCGCAAGCGAACTCAGACTGAGTGTTTTTGCACCCTTAACTTGTGTTTGAAGGCTGGGCTTTGCCGTTGCCGTACTTAATAAGACATTTTCAATCACCGCCGGCGTCACAGTTACCTGAGTTCTGTTCTTAATAGACAATATAGCTAAGGCTGCTGCCGCCGAAACCTGAGGCGTTGCCATTGATGTGCCATTATGACGGCCATAACTTGAACCCGAAAGTGTCGATAAAAGCCCTGCACTATTTTGCGAGTCGCAACCGGGAGCTGAAAGTTCAACAAGTGAGCTGCTGTAATTTGAAAAGTCACAAATTTGCGAGACGTTTGAAGCATTAACTGCGGCAACGGAGATCATCCCGTTCACTTCTGGAGCATAAGATCCTGGCGAGTAAAAATTTGAGGAAGTTAACTGTTCACCGTCATTGCCGATAGCGGCGATGACGGTCACATTTTTTGATACAGCATATTGAATCGCAGCAAGAGTTGATGCCGAACGCCCCTGACCACCAAGGCTTATGTTGATAACATGCGCCCCATTATCTGCAGCATAACGGATGGCTTCATCTATTTTTGCTGAAGTTGTGCCACCACCAGATCCGAACACATTAAGCGCCATCAACTTCACGTTTTTAGTTATAACTCCACTAATACCTAAATTGTTATTTGAAACGGCAGCCGCAAGGCCTGCAACATGGCTCCCATGGGGGTTGCTTGTTTTATGGCTCGGGTCACCTGTTTGGCTTACAAAATCATAACCATAAATATCATCTACATATCCATTGCCATCATCATCGGCGCCAGGAACACCGAAAATTTCTTTAGAATTAACCCAAATATTGGGCTTAAGATCTGGGTGTTGTAAATTAATTCCATCATCAATAAGAGCAATGATGACTCTATTTGCTGCTTGCAAACTCAGGTTCGAATTAAAAAAATCATAAGAGGACTGAAAGCCAATAGCTGTAAGATTCGTTTGCAAAGAAAAATTTGTGTCATTCGGCATTGCTAATTTTTGCATTGGCAGATTATCTGATAACCCCAAAATGCAGTCTTCGCTTTGAATTATTTCTTCAAGTTCAGCCTCATCACTGACTCCCTCTAAACTTACTTGTGCCGAAACAACGCCTTGAGATGAATGAAATGTCACCGGCTGTTGATTTTTAAAGCGAATTTTAGCTGAATGAACTGGATTTTTATGAGAGCGCATACATGCCATGTCAAGTGTAGCGATATAATCATTTGTAGCCGAAACTTTTGTGAAGGCCTGATTCAACTGTATTTTATTAGAAGAAAAAACTTGAGCACCGTCTCGATTTGAGACAGTTTTTAATGTTGTACTGGCTGTGCACAATGGTTTTTCAATTGACATGGGGTTTGTCGAAATTGGAGCGGAGCACCCGATTAAAATCGGACTCACCACATAGGCTAAA
>JAGRAK010000274.1 GCA_020434645.1 Bdellovibrionales bacterium
CCAACATAATTTTATGGTGAGTATAATCTGTTAGGTATGTCCACTCGCGAGCTGAATCATCATCAGAACTGATTGGCAAACTAGTTGTAACAAGATTATATATAGGCATCACTTCATCTTCATACGCGATCATGGCAAAAAATAATTGAAGTTTAGCCATCATTTCGCCCTTAACTTTGGCTTTAAAGATCAGCCGACCTAATTTTTTTAAGTCTTTAAGATCTTCTGCACTCATGGGCTCGTCGCTCTTAAATTGACTCGGATCAATTTCTTGACCTTCAATTACCGCTATCTTTAAAGCTCCCGCATTTTTGGCAAATAAACCAGCAAGAAAAAGACGGCTCATATAATCAGTGCCGTCACCACCGTCTTGCAAAAGTGCTGCTTTTTCTCTTTTACGGTCAATGCAACCATCCATACCCGTGTCGCAACTTGTGGTAAGAAAAACAGCATCTGCAATTATCTTTTTACTAGGCTTACCAAATAGGCGAACTTCGATATTTTTAGCGCCACTTGCTGTTGTGCCCTTTTGCTCAAGCATTAATAATGTGTCTATGTTTTTAAAATTGGTAAGATAGTCGACAAGAAGTCTGACCTTCACTCCTCGTTGTGCAGCCTGAATGAGTTCGTAACTTATTACTGATGATGAAAAATCATTAGCATATATATAATAGATCATATCGATTTCATCGCCAGATTGAGCACTTTGAATATTTGATATTTTCTTTCTAAAGGCCTCGTCATTGTCGATGATCACGCGAGAGTTTGAAGTTTTTAGCGCACCGGATGTGGCGAGCTCGTTTAAAATATCATTATTAATTGGAGATTTTGCCGCTGACGCTGGCAAACTTGATACCATTACAACTAGTGACAATATCTTGGTCAACAAGTGCCACTTTTGCGCCTTATTTTGTGCTCTTAGAGAATACATTGCAGGTCTCCTTTATTGGTTCGATTGAAGGACTCATTTTGCAAGTGACATGCCCAAACTTTAGACGATTCTATCTTGTTTACATCACTTGGTTTTATTTAACCGACTCCTTAAAGAAGTGGTTTATAATACCTATCACTCGATAGGAAGACCAATGTTGAAGATTACAAAATTTATACTCCTTATATTTACTTTTACGGTTGCCCTCAGCGCGGCACTTTTGGCGTATAGCTCTGTATCTTTAGCTGATGAAAATAAAAATCATGATTTCATCGCACCATCTCAATTTTCACATAAAGTCTCTGTTGATGATATTTTGCTCTCGATTGAGACCGGCACCACCCTTGCTATGAAAACCTATAGGTGGCTACCTTGGCAACCCAGTCATGTCGATTTTCTTCAATCTAAAGATTTTAATTCTAGTGGTTTGGTTCAACTGGGCACTATCCCTATAATTATTGATTCAAAGGTTACCGCCCTTGAACTTTGGGCGACCCCCTCTATAGGAGACAAAAATAGCAACCAGGCTGAAATTTACATAAAAAGACAAATCGATTGGCATTTACCCCCAGCTCTTGATCGCCGACAAATACAAATTAGTAATCATGTCACCCTATTTAGTAACGGCAGCCTCGCTCGCCTACAAAGCGATGACCTGAACTACGATATCGCCGTAGGTCTCAGCACGGTGTCTTTTGCCTTTAGTCAGATTCACATAGTCTTGGGCTATGATGAGCAAACCACTATTTATAGCGATAGAAATAACCTCACCTTCGATCAAAAAACGAAAAACCCAGGTCCTTATATTAGCTTTGACTTCAAATTGTAAAATGTACCATTGGTAACCTCCCCAATTTACTGTATTTCTAGTCTAATCACGGGGGCGGGTAATGATCAGACTATTAATTGTCGTTTTTGCGGGGCTTTCATCTTTTACATTAAAAAATTATGCTTTTGCTTCTGAAATTATTGAAACAATAATTTATCCGACAACTCAGCCAGCACTTATTAAACTCAAAACTTCTGACCGTGCTCAGGATAACTCACAAGAAAAAAATCATACACAAGATAAACTAAAAGAAAGTTACTCCTCTTTAAATATTAATTTTCAAAATAGAGCTCGAGATGACAAAAATGAGACCGAGTTTACAATTTACCCGTACTACTGGTTGACAAGTATAGACTCTAGCACAAAAGCACATGGCGTAGACATTCCGCTTGAAATTGATGCACAAGACGTATTAGAAGCCACTAACGCAGGCTTAGCGCTTGTGATTAAAGCTAAACGTGGGCAATCGGTTATGAGCCTAGAGGTTTCATACCTCGATGCTTCGGGTTTTGACTCTAGTTTAATGACTCCGGTTGGATCAATACCCTTAGAAATTGACACAGAAGTGAGAGTCATTGAACTTTGGATGGGCGAACGTTTTGGCGAAGGCGAAAGCTGGATTGAACTTTATCTCGGCGGCCGCGATGTTAAAAATGAATCCACTGTTAAATACGGAGGCCAGTCTAGTGGTGACAAGCTGGAGTGGCATGAGCCACTTTTAGCTCATCATGCCCATCACGCCATCACCCCGCGCATTGCTATTTTCAGTCGTGGAAGTGTCGGCAATTTAAATGGCAGCGAACTAAGCTATGACGAAATCGTGGGCACAAGTTTTAAAATGAATAAGCGCACAAACCTTATCGTCGGCTACCGTGCACAAAAACTCATTTACGATGAGAACGATGATGACTCAAACGCCAACAACGCACACGTAAGCGGCGTGCGTCTCAAAACCAAAACCACAGGCCCCGTGATTTCTATCGCGATTGAGATTTAAATTTATAGGTGCCGCTTCGGTGGTACACCCTGCTCATACAGCATAGCAACCATTTTGGGTCATAATCCAGTTTGGACTTGACCATTTGGGAATATAGTCTAAAATGGTCACATATGCGTCAAGCGGGGCTTAGCTTAGGTAGCGAAGGCTGAATTATCCCGCTGCCCACCGACGCCCCACCCGAGGAGGTCACCACAGTGAAAACTATTAAAAGAACGATAAAAGATAATATTTCAGATGATTTAGAAAAGAAAATCGTA
>JAGRAK010000275.1 GCA_020434645.1 Bdellovibrionales bacterium
TAAGCCTAAATGAATTTTATGAGAATATTCGACATACTTAATCGCCATAAAGATCAGGCCACAGAGTACTGTGATGCCCAATGCCCACATTGATTTTTTGCGCTGATTTGTTTGAGCATAGTGAATGCCCGAAGCCATCGTGTATGAACTTATAAGTAGTACAACGGTGTTTGTGGCGCCCAAACGCCAATCTAAATAGCTCGCACCCTCAGCAAACATTTCAGGGTATAAACCATGATATATTATGTAACCAACAAACAGCCCGCCGAACATGAGTATTTCTGTACAAAGAAATAACCAAACGCCTAATTTGGCGGTTTCGAATTGCTGACCCATTGTTTTAAAATGGTGCGCGAGTGATTTGTGATGGCCGTGTGTATTAGCGGTACTCATATGGACCTGCCGTAACTGTTGGTTCTGTTAAAAAGTTTTCATGCGGTGGCGGAGAAGACGTCGTCCACTCCAATGTTTTAGCACCCCATGGGTTCATTTCTGCCTTCTTGCCCTTTATCATTCCATCTAGAATAACATAAAGTAAAATTGAAAATCCGACGCCAATTGCCCATGATCCAATGGTTGAAATTTTATTTAATGATTCGTAGGCCGGCAGATAATCATAATATCGTCGCGGCATACCCATAGCGCCGAGAATAAACTGCGGATAAAAAGTAACGTTAAAGCCGACAAATACGAACACAAAAGACAGTCGCGCCCAAAACTCGTTATACATTTTGCCAAATATTTTGGGGAACCAATATAGAATACCGCCGGCGATTGCCATCAATGTACCGCCCACCATCACGTAGTGAAAGTGTGCCACAACAAAGTAGGTATCATGAAAATGAACATCCACGGCGATCACAGCCAAGATTATCCCGGTAACCCCACCAATTGTGAATAAAAATATAAACCCGAGGGCATACAACATTGGTGATCTGAACTGGATCGACCCCTTATACATAGTCGCAACCCAATTAAAGGTCTTAATCGCTGTCGGCACACCCACAAGCATTGTTATAAATGAAAATACGATGCCCGCGATTTCAGATTGTCCGCTCACAAAAAGATGGTGACCCCAAACGAAAAAGCTCACAGCCGCAATACCAATAGAAGAAAGCGCTATGGCTTTGTAACCAAATATAACTTTTCTAGAGAATGCCGTGATCAATTCACTGACGACACCCATGGCCGGAAGAATCATAATGTAAACAGCTGGATGCGAATAGAACCAGAAAAAATGTTGAAATAAGACTGGGTCTCCACCGAGTTTGGGGTCAAAAATACCCACTCCCAAAATTCTCTCGGCTGCTATTAATAGCAGAGTGATCGCGAGCACCGGTGTGGCTAAAACCTGAATAATAGCCGTTGAATATAGCGCCCAAACAAAAAGTGGCATTCTCCAAAAGGTCATGCCCGGCGCTCGAAGCTTATGAATTGTTACAACAAAATTTAAGCCAGTTAATATAGAAGAGAACCCCATGACAAAGGCACCGAGAACTACAAAGGTTGTGCCATTATTCGTTTCAATTGAATATGGTGTATAAAAAGTCCAGCCTGTATCAGCCCCACTATAAAAAAGAGAAATGAATGCGATCGCAGCGCCGATCATGAGGCAATACCAACTTAAAAGATTCAGCCTTGGAAAGGCGACATCTTTTGCTCCGATATGCAGAGGCAAAATAAAGTTGCCTAAAAATGCTGGGATACCAGGTATGATCACCATGAAAACCATAATTGTTCCATGAAAGGTCATCGCTTGGTTATACTGAGCCGCCTCCATTAAAGTTTTGCCAGCAGAAAATAGTTCGCCACGTATTAGTAAGGCAAAAATTCCACCAAGCAAAAAGAATGTCATAACCGAAATCATATACAGAATACCGATTCGTTTATGATCGAGCGTGGTCAACCAAGACCAGAGGCCTTTTTCATGATTTAAGTAATTTGAATCCGCTGAATGCGAGCTTGCAGATCCTGACATAGATCCTCCTACTGAAGACTCTTAATATATTCAATTAAACCCAATAACTCTTGTTCTGAAAGCTGGCCCTGAAAAGGCGTCATCCCGTTCGGAAAACCCTTTACGACTTTTGCGGCCGGATTCAAAATCGATTCACGTAAATAATTTTCATCTGCAACAAGGCTCGCGGCGCCTTCAAATTCACGATTTTTACCAAAGACACCCTGTAAGCCTGGACCGACCTTGTTCTCAGTCGTAGCATTATGGCAGGCCGTACACTTTTGCGCGAAAATAGTTTGCCCAATGTCTAGATTCGAAAGGCCCTTGTACGGGTCGTTCTGCAGCCACTCATCAAACTTTTCTTGAGGCAACACATGTATTTTCGCGAGCATTTGCGAGTGACTTGTGCCGCAGTACTCTGCACAGAAGACTTGAAACTCTCCAACTTTATCAGCCTCGAACCACAATGCCGTATAACGGCCTGGGACTACATCTTGCTTTGTACGAAATGCTGGTATGTAAAAACTATGAATAACATCTCTTGAGCTCATAATAAAACGAACAGGCTTTCCAACAGGTACATAAACCTCGCCTGAAGTTTTGCGACCACTTTTGTATTGAAAGTCCCAATTCCATTTTTGCCCAATCACGTGAACTTCAAACGCGTCTTTTGGAGCAGTTCGCAAATCATGATAAACAATCCAGCCCCAAACAAATGAGCCCATGAAAATTAAAAACGGGATAAAGCTCCACAAGAATTCAAGTATTGCACTATGGGCAATATACGCTGTTTTATCAGTGTTGGTTTTTCTGCGGTACTTGAATGCAAAGTAAACCATGCCGCCGATGACAAGCACGCACGATATTAAACTTGCTCCAAGCAAGAATTTATAAAGATCATCAACGCCTGATGCAAAAGTTGAACCCTGTACCGGCATGAAGGACTTCGCAAATGCGCTAGCACTCCAAAACATAATTACGCCTCTCTCTTAAGCCCCCTGAGCCTTTCGTTTTCTTTCTCTCAGCCATAACGGCACAAATATTAGCGCCATA
>JAGRAK010000276.1 GCA_020434645.1 Bdellovibrionales bacterium
CAGAAGTTCGCAACCCCATTACCCAATCGATGAGTGCTGAATGCTTTGAGCGCGCAGAGGCGCAAGTGAGACTAAATCAATACAAAGCTGGGCACGAATTTTGAAATACCATGTGTTATGGGAGACGTTATATTTTCAAAGCCAACCAGTTATAGATTGCTCGAACTTTTGGGGGAGGGTCTAAATAGCTATGTTTACAGAGCAATTAAAGAGAATGAAGAATTTAAAATCAGCCAATCTGTTGCGGTTAAGATTCTGAAGTCTGAAAAGCTGGTTTCGATTTGGAGAAATGAGATCACCAGAATTTCTCAAATCCGCTCAAAGTATTGCGTGGGATACTACGGGTGGGAAATCATAGCGGGCAAGCCGGCACTGATTCTTGAACATGTAAGGGGCGTCACGTTAGAAGAGCTTATCACGGAGTCGAGCTTATCAAAGGCCGAACTTATTGAAATATTAGGGCAAAGTTATTATGGGCTTCGTGACTTGCAAGATGCTGGGCTATTTCACGGAGATATTAACCTACATAATATAATGATAGATGACGCCGGATGCGTGAAGTTAGTGGACTTTGGCGTTTATGATTCTGAAGGTGCGATATTTACAACGCCGAAATATGCTGATGCACGAGTTTTGAGCGGAGAATTGCCGACTTTAGAAACAGATATATATAGTCTGAGGTCTGTGGGTCTAGATATCGCGAGAAAATTTAAGCTTTCAATGCAAGCCCACAATCTTGCTGAGTTTAAGTTAGATCAAGGTGTGCAGCTAAAACTAGCCGTTAAGGTGAATGAAATTTTAGAGAAACAGGCCCGGCGCCAAGGCTTCACTGAGAAATTAGCCAAAATAACAAGTGTTGAGTGGAATTTTAAGCGATTATCTCAAGTAGTAGCCATGATGGTCATTTTTTGTATTCCGTTATTTTCTTTAGGAGATCAAAAGCCAGGGGCTATTTATTCAAAGCCAGCATTAATTTCAGTACGTAGTAATAATTGGTTAGAATTGAAGATTAATGGTGAGCATTTAGGCTACGCGCCAGTGGATGCAGAAATATATAGTCAGGGGACTGTTCATATTGAGTGGGTGTCGCCGTCTGGAAGTGGGCAAACGGTTTTGACAGTACGGCAAGGGCAACATATCGTTATAGATGACGTATTTATTGCAAACCTTTAACCACAGGTCGAAAAATGACAGATGAGCGGATGGAACTGCTTAATAATTTGGTGAATGAAGTCACAAAAGATGATCAAGATCTAGAGTCTATAAAGAAATTGGCCACTCAACTCGGGATACCATTTAGCGAAGATCCTATGCAACTCCTCAATAATGTATTAAAAGGCATTCATTCTGAGGGGCCTAAAAATGAGTCAAATATCTAATAAAAAGAAACAAGGTTTTGATACGCTAGCCATTCACGCCGGGCAAAGTCCAGACCCAACAACTGGCGCGATTATGACTCCTATATATATGACAAGTACATATGTGCAGGCGTCACCAGGTGTGCATAAAGGCTATGAGTATAGTCGAACAGGCAATCCAACTCGTGCAGCCTATGAGAGTTGCATGGCGAGTTTAGAGGGTGGCGATTTTGGTTTTGCATTTGCTTCGGGCTGCGCGGCCACAACTACAGTTTTGCATCTGCTAAAGGCTGGCGACCATGTCATTTCGGGCGATGATCTATATGGTGGTACGCTCCGGTTGTTTGATCGAGTATTTGCTCAGATGGGTATTGAGTTTACTTATGTCGACACCTCAAATGTTAAAAATATAGCAAAAGCAGCAAAGCCCAATACTAAAATGATATGGATAGAGACTCCAACGAATCCTCTTCTAAAAATCTCTGATATAGCGGCTGTAGCTAAAGAGGCTAAGAAATTAAAAGCACTTCTGGCTGTTGATAATACCTTTATGAGTCCGTATTTTCAAAAACCCCTGGCACTAGGAGCGGACTTGGTCGTTCACTCAACGACTAAATATATAGGTGGCCATAGTGACTTAGTGGGGGGCGCAGTCATTACTTCACGAAAAGATATCGCTGAAAAGATAGCTTTTTTGAGTAATTCTATGGGAGGAATCGCCTCACCATTTGATGCTTTTATGGCTATGCGCAGTTTAAAGACATTGGGCTTAAGAATGCGTCAACACGAGTTGAACGCGAAGGCTATTGCAAAGTATTTAGAGAAACATCCCAAAATAGAAAGAGTTATTTACCCAGGGTTAAAATCTCATCCGCAATACGAATTGGGTCAAAAACAGATGTCAGGATCTGGCGGTATGATCACTATTTTTATTAAGGGCGGCTTTAAAAAAGCAAAAACATTTATGGAAAAAGTGAAGGTGTTTGCTCTTGCAGAGAGCTTGGGTGGCGTCGAGTCTCTAGTGGACTACCCCACTATTATGACTCATGCGAGTGTTCCCGCCGAAAGGCGAAAGCAGCTGGGCATTGAAGATAATTTAGTGCGGCTCAGTGTGGGTATTGAAAACGTTGAGGATTTGATCGCAGACCTGGACAATGCCTTGCGTTAGATAACGCTCGGTTGACAGTCAGCGAGTCAGTAAGTACCTCTATTTTCTCGTAATTTCTTAGTGGCTCGGTAGCTCAGTCGGTAGAGCAGAGGATTGAAAATCCTTGTGTCGCTGGTTCGATTCCAGTTCTGGCCACTCTTTCGTCCGATCTTTAAGTGACTCTGAATGAATAAACTTCAAACCAGAGGCATTTATGGATTTCATTTCCAACCATAGTATTTTTCGCAATTTTTCCGCAAATGACTGGAATCATCCAGAACTAAAGAATCTTTTAGCACACATGCTTGTCTGCTACGGCTTAAAAACGTCAACTTTTTCTTCAAACGGAAGTTCCCCCAATTTTAGGGCAAGCAAACCCAGCTTAAGATTTTAACTATTATTGTCTTGTAGTTGATTTTCTGCGCGATTTCTTAGTGACTACACGCACAGAATTTTTTGGTAAAATTTTCGGCAGATTTATATTCAAAGCATCGAGTAAGCGT
>JAGRAK010000277.1 GCA_020434645.1 Bdellovibrionales bacterium
AACTGTTCACGCGAATTTTTTCACCAATATTTGGCTTTGTACTACGACTCTCTATTCGACCATCACTTTATACAAGTGCTGATAAGCTGGCGACACAACTGATAAGTGATCCTCATGTGCTTGCGCGCGCCATTTGGAAACTCGAATCATTTGCTGAGTCATTGCCGTTTCCTGCCCCACTCTCAACAGCTCATATGTTCATCGTCAGCCCCTTACCACAGACAAAGTGGCCGCGTTATTTTATCGCTCAACCTCAGCCTGCGCGGCGAGTAAAAGAATTAATTGGCTATTATCCTATATAAATAATTTTGTCTTGACCGAGTTTTTCACGAGAATTAAATTCGCTGCCATGAATACAGAAAATCAAAATTTAGAAGCTACTTTTTCAACACTGGTTATTTCAATTGCCTCTTCGGCTATTGTGAATTTAGGGCTTGAGAAAAATCCTCAAACCAATCAAATTGAAAAGAATCTCAATGTTGCCCAGTATAGCATTGATCTATTGGTATTACTTCGAGACAAAACTAAAAATAACCTTACAGAATCTGAAAAAAATTATCTCGATGCTATAATTCAAGATTTACAAATGAAATATGTACAAGCTCGTTAGGAGGATTTAAGTATGCGTAACTTTTTACTCGGAACGATTTTCTCTGTCACAATAGGGTTTGCCGCATTTCAACTCTCAACTCATGAGGCCAGCGCACAGAGCAGCCCCAAAATGAATTTAAGCGACCCACTCCCCGCAAATGTCTTTATTGAACTCGCCAAGGTCATAAACCCTACTGTCGTCAACATCTCGACCTCTACTAACCCTAGAATACGAACAAGAAGATATGGCCACCCGCAAGACCCTTTTCAAAATATGATTGAACAATTTATGGGACCTCAGCAAAGAGGCCCCCTTCGCCCTCAGCAAGCTTTGGGTACTGGTTTTATTATACGTGCCGACGGCTTAATTTTAACTAATAATCATGTCGTTGAAGACGCTGATGTTATAAAAGTGCAACTCTCAGAAAATGACAACACGTCTTATACCGCTGAGCTTATCGGGCGCGACAAACGCACAGACCTCGCCTTAATTAAAATTGATGCGAAAAAAAAATTGCCGTTTGCCACACTCGGCTCAAGCCAATCTTTGCAAGTGGGTGAATGGGTCGCCGCTTTTGGCAACCCCCTTGGTCTTGGCCATACCACTAGCAAGGGTATCATATCAGCCATTGGCCGCGAGATTGATGAGCTCAATCGCTTCCCGTTTGTGCAAACCGATGCCAGCATTAATCCTGGCAACTCGGGTGGACCACTTGTTAATCTAAAAGGTGAGGTTATCGGGGTTAACTCCGCGATAGCAGCTAATGGTCAAGGAATTGGTTTTGCTATACCCATTGATGAAGCCAAAACTGTGATAAAAGTTTTAGAAAAAGAAGGCGTCATAAAACGTGGGTTTCTCGGTATCAATATGTACCCATATCCGATTAACCCACAAGCCGCACAAGAGATGGGCTTAACAAGTACAAATGGTGTACTCGTTGTCGGCGTCACGCCGGGTAGCCCGGCTCACAAATCAGGCCTTAAAGAGTATGACTTTATTATTAAATTTAATAAACAAGATGTCGACTCTTCACCGACCCTAAGTCGACTCATTTCAGATGCTGAAGTAGGCAGAACTTATGATATCGAAATCATTCGCTCAGGGAAAAAATCAAAAGTTAAAGTAACACTTGAAGAGCACCCAGATGATAAGCAACAAGCCAATCTGAAGAAAAAAGTTTATCGCGGCCAGAAAGCCCCTTATGATTTAGGCTTCACAATTACAAATTACACAAAAGATATTGCAGAGGAGTATGGCCTTGCTCCGCTTAAGCGCCCCTACCCTGTAGTTATTGATATTGAAGATGGCTCTCCAGCTGCAAAATCTGGATTAGGCATCGGCGATATTATTGTAGATGTAAATCGAAAAGACTCACCAAAAGATACTGATGTGCTGAAGCTTCTTAAAAATAAGCAGATTAATTCACTGCGAGTATTACGTGGCCAGCAGCCTATTTTGATTTATATGAATCCTAAGTAGATATCTTCAGCGCACAAGGTGAAGACCCCGAACACTTAGCGCTGAAATTCCACTGAAATGTTCATTGTCTTCACGGATTAAACAAATTTTAGAAATGGATGATGACCGCAACCAATTGGGGTCTATTCCCATTGGCACAATCAGCGTGCGACCAGCACTGGCCTTCATCCATACAAATGAATTTGGTGAACAGGAGCCCCCATCATCAGACCATCCAATGCCCAATCGATACTCCCCCTTGATTTCATCAGGCAGAACGATCTCTAAAAAATCCATATCAGAGCCTCGTATGGGCTGTTTCATAACCAAAACTCCTGGCGATTTGGCGACCTCAATATTTAGACTATCAAATCGCGACAAAACCGTGGCACTACGCCCCCACGCTTGTGGAATTTTACCAATATCAGATGGCTTCAGTCTATCGACCCACTCTTTTGAAAACGAACGACTTTGCCATGCCGGAAAGTGATGCATAAGATCTTTACGAATAAAAAATCTTAATTTTCCATACTCTACACCCTCATAACCATTTAAAATGAACCAGCGATAAACACGGTAGCACCTCAAACTTAAACTTGCCCCATCATAATGAAGTCTCGGCTCAATCCATGCCATGGCCGGCGGCTTTTTCTCAAGTCGGTCAATGATCCCCTGCTGAAGAACTTGATTAAATGCCGTATAATCAGAAGCCATACCTCCAGGCACTTTTAGATTTAAAAAAACATAACTCGACTGCCTATTGGTAAAGTCAAAAAAATCTTCACCTGCCGGCAAGTAGAGGGAAACAAATTGATTTAATTTTAAAAGATGATCGAGCACCTCGATGTCAAAAAGACCCTTGCCTAAAACTGATAGACCCACCTTATCACCATCAACCCAATGCAACTGATCCGATTTTG
>JAGRAK010000278.1 GCA_020434645.1 Bdellovibrionales bacterium
CTTTTTGACCCACACTCCACCTTACCTTTCATCCAATACAAGACTAACATGACTCGTTTTTTTTCTAATCTCAAACGCTCGCCCCTGTGCTCTAGGACGAAAACGCTTAATGTCTGGGCCTTCATCAACTAAAACCGTTTTGACATACAAATTGTCTATATCAATTACCTTTTTCTGTTCAGCATTTGCTACCGCCGATTCAACTAGTTTTTTCATAAAAACTGCTGACTTCTTTGGCATAAATGTCAAAACACGAATAGCTTCGTTCACACCTTTGCCACGAATGGCATCAGCTACTAAACGCGCCTTTTGCGTTCCTACTCTTACATAACGAAGATCTGCCTTAACTTCCATTTTTACCCTGCCTTACCTGGCGCTGCGGTTGCCTTCTTCTCAGAATGGCCACCAAAATTACGCGTTGGTGCAAATTCACCAAACTTATGACCGATCATGTTCTCAGTCACATACACTGGAACAAATTTTTTGCCGTTGTGAACCGCAAAAGTCAGACTCACAGCCTCAGGCAATACCGTTGAACGCCTTGACCATGTTTTAATGACCTTACGATCGCCGCTCTTATTAGCAGCAACAATTTTATTTTCTAAATAATAGTCCACGTAAGGACCTTTTTTTACTGATCTAGCCACAAATTACTCCTACTTACCTTTTGCGTTTCTACGTCTAATTATCATGCTGTTCGTACGTTTATTTTTTCTTGTTTTATATCCTCTGCAAGGCTGTCCCCACGGAGTCACAGGATGGTGACCCTTACCAACACCTTCACCACCACCAAGCGGGTGATCAACTGGATTCATCGCCATACCTCTTACTGTTGGTCGAATTCCGCACCAACGCTTACGACCGGCCTTACCCCAATTTATATTTTCATTATCTGTGTTACCGACCTGCCCAATAGTTGCTTTACATACTGATAGAATTTTTCGTACTTCTCCAGAAGGCATACGCACTTGGCAATATTCACCAAGCTTTGCTACCAAAATTGCACTTGCACCAGCACCACGGCAGGCCTGAGCGCCCTTACCAGGACGAAGTTCAACATTATGTATTGTTGTACCTGCAGGAATAGAGTTTAACGGTTTGCAATTTCCTGGCTTAATATCTGCTGAGGCACTGCTAATTACAGTATCCCCGACAGCTAGACCAACTGGCGCTACGATATAAGCCTTAGCTCCGTCTATATAATTTAAAAGTGCAATACGGCAGGTTCTGTTCGGATCATATTCAATCGATACAACTTTTGCCGGAATGTCTACTTTATCACGTTTAAAATCAATAATTCGGTATCTTCTCTTATGCCCGCCGCCCTTGTGTCGCACACTAATCATACCCGTATTATTACGGCCTGCTTTGCGACGAAGTGGCGTGGTCAGTGATTTCTCTGGCTTGTCAGTCGTGATTTCGCTGAAATCAAAACCTGTCATTTCACGTCTAGATGGTGTTACCGGCTTAAATGTTTTTACTCCCATCTTACGCTCCCTCAAATATAGCTATTTTTTCGCCTGGCGCTAATCGAACCATGGCTTTTTTCCAGTATTTAGTAGCGCTAACTCCACCACGACTTCGAGTGGTGCGACTGCGACATACTGCTGTTCTTACTGACTTAACTTTCACTCGAAATAACTTCTCAACTGCGTTTTTAATTTCAATTTTTGTTGCCTGCTTATCAGCTTGAAAAACATAAACGCCATGCTCTGCAAGCATGCTGTTCTTCTCTGATACTAGTGGCTTTCTTATAACTGTATACATTTTACTTCTCCGCCTGCTCTGTTAGACCGCAACGAGCTGCAATTCCCTCTAAAGAATTTTTTGATACTATGGCAGCATCATACTTAAGAAGGTCATAAACATTTAATCCCGCAGTTGTGTAATATCTGCAGGTTTCAAGGTTACGAGATGCACGAGTCATTTTTTGGTTCACATTTCCATCGATAAGGACAACTTTGTTTAGACCAAAATTCTTTAAGCGTGCTGCCAATTCTTTTGTCTTACCTTCGCTTGACGACATTTCATCAATTACGAATAACTTTTCATTGCTGAATAAATAAGACAACGCGCTTTTTAAACCCAATTGCTTAATTTTTTTAGGCACTGAGTATGAATAATTTCTTGGCTTAGGACCGAAGGCTACACCGCCGCCTGGGTTTAATGGAGATCGGCTCGAACCTTGACGTGCTGAACCAGTACCTTTTTGCTTAAATGGTTTTTTACCACCACCACGAACTTCACCTTTGCTTTTAGCTTTGTGAGTTCCGCTACGTCGAGATGCCAACTGCCATTTCACTAGGGTGTGTAAAACATCTTTCTTAACTGGCTGTTCAAATACCGCTGCATCCAGCTCTATTTGACCTACTTTTTTCTTATCCCAATCTAATATATCAACTTTAGCCATAATTATACTTTCGTCAATTTTACGAGTGTGTTTTCAGAGCCCGGAATTGAGCCTCTTACTATAATTACATTTTCTTCAGGCATAACATCTACTACGCGGATGCCCTTAACCGTAACTGTTTCACAGCCAAGTTGCCCTGGAAATTTTTTGCCCGGCATTACGCGCCCCGGCCATGTTCTGTTACCAATAGATCCTGGGCGACGGTGAAAACCCGAACCATGTGTCTCAGGTCCGCCAGCCATACCCCAGCGCTTAACAACGCCAGCAAAGCCCATTCCTTTTGACAGCCCCGTCACCTTAAGTACGTCACCAATTTTTAATGAACCCAAATCAATTTTTGCTCCAACAGCTAAACCATCTGGGATGCTCTGACGAATTTCTTTAATGTGATAAGCGCCATTTTCAAAACCAGCTGGCTTTAAATGACTTTTTTGCGATTTTGAAGTCCGCTTGTCGCCTCTAGTTTTGAAAGCCACTTGCACAGCTTCATAGCCGTCGTTTTCTTGTGTTTTAATTTGTGAAACAACAAGAGGCTCATACTTCAATACTGTG
>JAGRAK010000279.1 GCA_020434645.1 Bdellovibrionales bacterium
AGTCTGTAAGCGTTGTCTTTGATAAATTAACCCAAGCGCCCTCAGGCACTGGCTTTGAAATATTGAAAAACTCTTTATAATTGTCAGGCAAAGTAAAATCTCGAGCCTCTGATTGGCCACCAAGAGTGTGATCTTCAAGTTTTTTTCTAAATAACTCAGCTGAGAATCTTTTCATAAAATCAAATCGACTAAGCCACTTATATAATATTTGAATCGAAAGCTGAGCCGCTGCCAAAATGAAAACAACAGGATTTAAAATATAACTGTATTTATGCGAATAAATCGAATGGATGTACTGCTTTGCCACTTTTGGCAACACACGTTCAGCTAGTGACTGAATCTCCACCTTCCATTGATTGAGAATATAAATTATAAAAATAATATTCACATAAAATATTATTTTAGAAGTCAGAGTGTACATTATAGCCTGACGAACCGCATCTTCTGTCAGATACAAAATGGCCAACTCAGCAAAAAATAAACGCGTTATCTTGGTTGCCGTATCCTGCACGCGCACTTGCTTTTGCTTAAGGGCACTTAAATCCCCCCTAATAAATAAAACGGAGAGCCCTTGACTAAGTGCACGTCTAAAAATTCTGTAGAAAAAGTAGAGCTCCAAATAGGGCACAAAAAAACCAAGCTCAGCCAGATCAGATTTTTGCAATATCTGATCAGCAAGTTTCGTCGCAAGCAACATTGCCACAAGCGGAAAGTACGGGTTTAATCGATTTAACCAGATCACCAGGTTTGTTCGTGTTCGGTAATCTATAGTGGATTTCGAGATTAGATTTTTACGCCACCTATCAATAAATGCTGAAATTCCATTGAGGATAAAAAACAATCCAAAAGGTATAAATATAACGCCAGAAAATACTATTAGCTGCTGAATTATATTCACCCAGCCATCAAAACCTGAAGCCAGCTTTTGCTTAAACTCAACGCTCTTACTAATAAAAAAAGCAATAGGTCGAAATGGTATAACTTGAATTTCACGACCCAAATCACTCACATTCTCATTTGTTATTGAAAAACTATACCCGCCCTCTAATTCAATAGCTTTTTGAAATAACTCGGCACGTACGCCACCTGATTTTAAAAGTAGACGCGAAACAACCTCTTTTTCTTTGCGAGATATTTCATTTAAAGAGGCCTCAAGCTTTGCTCGGTTTTGCTCAGCCTCAGCATATGACTTTAAATAGTCATCCAGTATCTTTTGCGTGACCTCATCATGGGCTTCAGACTTTATGAGTACTTTTTCTGGTAGAGCCGGCACTTTAGGTAGGGCGTTACCAGAAAGCAGCTCATAAACATTATCTACCATTCTGCGCCAAATTTTAGTTGAACTCTCAAACTGCGCTTTAACCTCAGGCAGATCGGCTACCTTCGCGACAGAAGTATTTGCAAGCTCCTCGCGTATCTCTTGATATCTATCCATTCTCTCTTTTTGTTTTTTAGATTCAGCAATTTGAATACTAGCTAAATCTTCTTTGTATTTCTCAAGAAGTGCCCAATCGGCCGACAATTGCTTAACATACATATCATCAGACTTTGCGGCTACATTTTCAGCCATGCTAATATTTTCTTGAGCCTGCTCAATCTGCGTTTGCGCTGCTTGATTTTTTTGATTTATCTCTGAAAGAATTTGGCGCTGCTGCTCGGCATCTGCAATAATTTTAATTAAATTCTGACGCTTTTCCTCTGGCAGCTCTAAAAAACGAAGTCGAGCGAGATTGACTTCGTTTTCAACCTGAATAGCCTTCAACACCAATTCTTGTTCGCCACCACCCAGACATGCCTGCCAGGTGCGAAATGGCTCACGCTGTGCACCTTTAGATTTTAAAAGCTTTGTAAGCTCTACTACGCGTCTTTCAACTGATTCAGAATCATTAAAGTCAATAGTAAATAGTAATTTTGGTGAAACCTCAAGCGCTCCGATATCACTCTGCAGGAGATCTAAGTTTTTTAATGTACCTTGAGCTTTTTCGACATAGGCCTCTATGTCAGATTTAATTCTATTTTTTGGCAGGCATTCAGCCAAGGTTATTTGGGCATATAAATTGAAACTGGCAAATAATAAAAGCGTAATAAATTTTATTGATTTTAAACATTCTGTTTTACTCATTAATGACAATCCCGCATGTAAAGCTGCTATATACAATCTGACATAATCATACACTTAAACCAGAATTTGCCTAGCACAAACTACAGTTCAAATCTGTCGCCGATATCCCAACCCACAATCTGAGTGTGGGCTCCTCGCACAGCTAAAAGCTCTTTTAGCTCATTTAAATTTGACACCTCAATTTTCTTTCTATCGCGAGCACCATTAGCATAAGGCAAAAAACACTTCACTTCACCAGCCCAGCAGGCCTCAGTTATGCCTTCTAAACCTAGAGTGATAGAGTCCCTGTCAAACATATTGATTTCAAACACCCTCTGCAACTCATCAAACGGAAGGCAAAAAAGATAGTGTGGCAACCCTTCATTGATCATCTCAGGAAACTCACCCGGTATAGAAAGTAAATAATCTATTGGCCCATGCCTCTGTCGAATCTCTCTTACGCAGTCCACCATACTGCCCGCGCTATCTTCGCCCGCATCAGCGGTGATGAGAATACTTTTACCGCCAATATTAAAATAGTAGCAGTTGCCGTACATCCTGACATCCTCAGGCAGAAAGTTTTTTGTCTTTGACGGCTGCTCCCCCCAAAATGGGACTGCTGTAATTTCAATATCTTTATCAACTCTTTTCTCCCACCACTTCATTTCAGTGTGGGGCAAATTTAAATTTTCTAAAAGCTCTCTCATCTGCCACCCTGTAAGGATGCCGTTTGTTTTTTCAACAGGAATTACAATTTTTGGACGGCCAACTAAATCGTAATACATTAAACTTGGTATATGAAAATGATCACCATGGGAGTGCGTTATTAAAATCAAATCTAACTTGTCGTTTACACGCTTT
>JAGRAK010000027.1 GCA_020434645.1 Bdellovibrionales bacterium
ACGCAACGACCCATATGGCGGCCATAAGTAAGACCTAGCCAGTAGAGATTGTCAGCCTCCCACATACCGCCCAACTCAAACTGATATTCATTTTTCTCAGGGGCGTATGGTAAAAAATTTGTCCACTGACCTTTGTGCTGCTGATTCGTGCTCGGTTGATTAGGACTAATATTTTGATCTTGAGTCGCACTACTTAATTCGGCATCTGCCCATCCGGAAAAAGACGTCAAAATAACAAAGGCATAAATTAGTCCGTCCAATTTAGAGAATGTAAATTTAATGTTGCGAGTGAACATAGTTTTATATCCTATCGCCTGAGAGCGGCACCAATTAAAAAAACCCAGGAGGATTACTCCTCCTGGGCCCCTGCAACCGCCGTCGCCAGTTGCAATCATGTTGAAATCATAGTTGTCGTACAAAGCTGTCGTCTAAGCTGCAAACTAGAAGCTGACGGCTGCCTTAGTTACAAACCCGTAAATACTGTCATTATCATAATTCAGTGTTCCGGCCTTCCATGCATCACCCGGAGCAAAATATCCAAACTGGTTCACCCATGTGATTTTATCACTTACAGAATATACAACTGAAAAATCAAATTCATAACCGAGGTTGGTGTCCATAGTAAGGGTTGTGTTTTCCATGACTGTGTCATCACTCAACATGCCCGTCGTGAAAACGCCCACAAAAGACATTTTGTCTGAATACTTATATTTCATATATGGAGAAATATAAGTCACGTTAGAGATGGCTTCAGTGTCTGGCTCATCGCGAACAGAAGTTGCTGATCTGCCAATCAGTGCCGTATGCAAAACATCTGACTGACCCATGCCGTGGTTAAATAAGAACATCGCCACATCATAGTTTCGGTCAAAGATAAAACCTTCAAATGAATCATCAGTAGTTGGGTCATCACCCGTGGCCATACCGGCCTTAATACCAAAAGTTTTTTTATTTTCTTTAGGATGCCACTCATATTCGAGTGCCGCAGCGAAACCACCAAGTGACATGCTCTTGACGCCGGCAAGAACGCCCGTGTCGCCGCCCTGTTGCGCCACTTCAAAACCGACATTGTAATTATCAGTTTCTTTCTTGAAGAACACATTGAAGTTTTTAGAGTTATACTCGCCGTTCACAACTCCACCCACTGTCGTCGCCGGGAAGTCATTGCCGCCATTTACAGCTTTGCGAGTTTGATAATGAACTCCCATTGAGGCATCGCTATCTGGGTTTTCATAAACGAGTTGATAGTTCCATTCATTAATATCGTCATATGAAGATAGGCCACCTTCATTAATTTTGGCGTATGAAGGGAAGAAATAAAAATTACCCATCATGATTTTGTAACCCACCATATCGCGCGTATCTGAATAGTGATCAAATAGCCCAGCACCCGCATTATGAGTGATGCCCAACCCAAATTGCAATGGGGCTCGACCTACTATCAACCGGCCATACTCTTGTATGAATGTTAAATAAAATTGAGTAACAGCAAGCTGCTCACTTGCTAAATTTTCAGACGCTGTGTTTGAATCATTTGAAGAAGTCGGCGTCCCGGTGCCCAGCCCATCACCAAAATAAGCACCCAGCTGGTTATAAGCATCTGAATTAAAAATATTGAACTGAGCATTTATATAAAGGCCATCTGCTGCCACAATTTTGGGTCGTAGAATCAAGTTGTGTATGGCGTACTCTTTGCGAGCACCTGACCCTGTATCAAGTGACGGATAGTTGAGCTGTGTACCTTCAAACCGATAAAGGCCAGACCATTCAAGATCTCCAGCGAAAAGTTTCGGAGACATAAAGATTACCGCGAGTGCCAATGTTACGATTTTTGATTTCATATTACTACCTACTTGTTTTTATATATTTTACGTTTTTATATTTTTATTAAAAAATTGTTTACTAATCTGCTTCATAATTAGAACTTAAATTTATCCGCCGTGGCGACTGAGTTCCTCTTCAAAGTATTTGCTATACATGACATCCCACTCGGGCGAGCCCTCAGGCACATTGCGCTTTAACTTCTCAATCATGCCACGCACCTTACTGTCTATCTGGGAGTAATCTTTGACAAATTTGGCAATGGCGCGCTTTGCAATTTTTAAAGCCATATCTTCATTGGTGTACTCAACAAGATCGTCGTTCCAGATTCCATCAACAATCATGTGAGCAAAATGAGTTTGGCGATCTTCAGATAGCATTAGAGTATGATCCCCTTTTCTTTAGCGAGACGTCTTTTCAGTAATGGGAACATCTTGTAGCGCTGAAATTCGCCAGGGTTCTGGCGTTCAAGGTCATCCATCATGCGATTTACTTCTTGGTCGAGCTCCTGCTCACGAGCGTATTCGTTGGCAACAATGGCGCATGCCCGTTTGAAAACGACGTCTTCTTTTTCTTTGAATGTCATGGTGTTCTGCTCTTTCAAATCTCGAAAGACGGCCTGAACAAGTCGCTGAATTAGCTTATCGCTTACTTTCATATCTTTGACTAAAAGCCGGCTTGCCCCTAATGTCAAGTGCATGCAAACGTGGCTAAAAAAGCTTTCATTTTTAAAAATAATAAAACTGATTTTAATTGCTGCTATTTTTTGCACATTGGCACTCGGAGTGTGGCTTTTTCGACTCAACAAAGAGATTCAAGATCGCATTGGGCAGGGTTGGTTTCGACCTCCTGTTGAGATCTACTCAAGAGGTGAGCAAATTCATTTAAAACAGCGCCTAAGCGCCGACGAATTGATTAAATTATTAGCAAAATTACAATACCGAGAACGTTTCGAAGAACAAAGCCTGCACCCGAGTGATTATTCACGTCTTGACGCCAATCAGTGTGAAGAAGTTGTCGGCAGCCCCTTTCTCGGCAATGTAGAATCATGTGTGTATTTACGCACACCCGCGTCAACGGCAGATATTCAACTGACATCGAAAAACATCTTAATCGGCTTTGATTCTACACAAACGGTAACCCAAATTCTATCAGGCAGTCCCCTTGCGGATGTCCCTTATGTTGAGCTCACTCCACAGCTTTTTGCTCAATTTTATGGAGGTGAGCCTATTTTAAGAAAAATTATTCAGGTTGGAGATGCCCCCCTAGAATGCTTGCAAGCGGCGACAGCCATTGAAGACAGTCAGTTTCTCGAGCACAAAGGCGTGAGTGTCACCGGACTGTCGCGAGCTCTTATGAGAAATCTACTGGCCGGCCGCTACGCCCAAGGTGGCAGCACCATCACCCAACAACTTGTTAAAAATTATTTTCTGACTCCTGAGAAAACACTAAAGAGAAAATTTTCTGAACTCTTTATGGCGATATTACTTGAAGCCAACTTAGACAAAGATCAAATTCTTGAGAATTATTTAAATATTGTCTACATGGGTCAACGAGGGCCGTTCCAGGTGATCGGCTTTTCAGCCGCCAGCGATTATTATTTTAGCAAACCACTACAACGACTGAACTTACCGGAGTGCGCGCTCCTAGCCGCCATTATTAATAGCCCTGGCCGATACAACCCATTCACTCATGCTGAGCAAGCACAAAAACGGCGAGATTTTGTGCTAGACCGTATGGCTGAAACCCAAATGATTGAAGTTGAAAAAGCGACTCAAGCCAAAACATACCCACTACCAGCCCAACCTGATTTACGCTTAACAGAACCTGCGCCATATTTTACTCAAGCCGTTTTTCGTGAAATAGATAAAATTGGTCTCAGCATTGAAAATGGCCTTCGCGTTTTCACAACTCTTGATGTCGAAGCCCAAGATCTTGCGCAAAGAAAAGTTCTTTCACATGTTTTAAATCTCGAAAAAAATAATAAAAAAATAGCCAAAATAAAAACACAAGGTAAGAACTTAGAATCTTCACTCATTAGTGTAGAAGTTCGCACCGGCGAAGTTATGGCTCTTGTGGGCGGCCGGCAATACATAAAAACTCAATACAATCGCGTACTCGATGCTCACCGGCAGGTCGGGTCAATCATGAAGCCCTTCGTTTATTTAACAGCTCTCGAGTCGCAAGATCCGAATGGTGATCCCTACACTCCGACAACGATTGTTGACGACGTTAAATTTGTCTACAGCTATGAAGGGCAATCTTGGTCTCCAAAAAATTACACCAATGAGTTTTTAGGTCCTATCCCGCTATTTTACGCACTAAAAAATTCGATAAATGCCGCTACTGCTAAAGTTGGTTTGCAAGTGGGTTTAAGTAATATTGTCGATGTGGCAAGACGCGCAGGAATCACCTCTGAGATAAAACCATACCCCTCCATCACGCTCGGCGCTTTTGAGATTTATCCTTGGGAGGTCGCTGGCGCGGCACTTACAATTGCAAGAATGGGTGAAAGAATCCCGCTCACATTTATTCGTTCAATTGAGAGTTTGTCTGGTGAAAATATGTACAAAGCCGATGCAAAATCAGAACGAGCATTTGCACCGCAACCTGTCGCTATACTTATTGGCATGATGAAACAAACTCTACAAACCGGCACCGGCCGCCTTGCTAAATTAATGGGCTTTGATTTACCTGCAGCTGGCAAAACTGGCACAACAAGTGACACTAAAGACACGTGGTTTATGGGCTTTACACCTTATGTTTTAACCCTAACCTGGACTGGCTATGACGACAACACACCCTCAACCTTAACAGGAGCAAGCGGCGCGCTGCCCCTGTGGACTGATTTCATGAAAAGCTATGCCACTCGTTATCCGGCAGAGGATTTCAAATGGCCAAGTGGCGTAGAAAGATTTGAACTTTCGCCAAAAGAATATCTAAAGTTAGTACCGAGTGCAGCTCCCTATGAGCTCGAAATGCCGACAGAACTGATTCGATGATTCATAAAAACTAGAAATCATAGTCCTTGGTCTAGTGTTGTTACGTTTTCTATTGGATTTCAATCAACATATCCAGAGAATGAAAGCAACTTATCTAGCGGAGGATATACGAATGGGAAATAAACGATTTTGGTTTTCAGTTGCAGCTGTATGGGCGGTCATGTTTGTTACTGACTGGATACTTCACGGCATGTGGATGGGGCCTTTATATCAAACCACTCCAGAGCTTTGGAAATCTCAAGAATCTGTAAAAGGTGCCATTTGGGCAGCTTGGCTTGGTAACGCGATTTTTGCTACGGCATTTGTATGGATATATTCAAAAGGCATCAGCCAAGACAGTGTTTGGTCGCAAGCTTTTCGTTATGCGATTGCGATTCTTCTTGTTTCAAAGGTGCCCACGCTTTTAGGTCAGTGGACATATTTTGCGTTCCCAAATGAAATGATTTGGAAATGGGGCGCTATTTATTTTGTTCAAGCCTTTGCATGCGCATTCACAATGGCATGGGCATGGGGCTGGTCAGCTAAGTGGGAGCATGCTACCGCAGGCAAGTAATGGAATTCAGCTTAACTCTCTGGTTTGAATACATTAATGAACAAGCAGCTCGTTAAACGTTGGACACTTCTACTGGCAACGATTGGACTTGTAGCATTAGTGCTAATGACAGTTCAGGGCTCGTTGCCATTTCGCTTTAACTTATTCGGTGGTTCTAGCCATAATGCATCTGCTGTCACATTTGAACAGGTCTATCCCATTTTTGAAAAACGGTGTAACAGCTGCCACTCGCAATCTCCCACCGATAATACATTCAAGGTTGCACCCAAAGGCGTTGTTTTTGAAAATGAAAGCCAAATTCGCATGCACTCTGAGCGCATATTTCAACAAGTTATTTTGAGTCGAGTTATGCCTATCGGAAACAAAACTCAAATGACTGAGCCCGAGCGCATGATTATGCGCAGGTGGCTCGGCAGATAATGTCTAAACTTTAGACAGTGTTGAAAATAATACTGGTGAGGCCTATTTGACTATCACAAATCACATATTTGGGTTAATCTTCTGCCGTAACCAATATTTGATTAGACATTAGGGGGCATGGAAGGCGAATTGGCGATGGAACCCTTTTTTATTATTCTAAATTATCTTTCTGCATTTTTACTACTCGCTATGGCCGTATCAATATGGCTGCACCCGATACGAACTGAATTTCAAAAATCACTCAGTGCACTTTTTATTTTTCGCGCTTTCAGTCAATGGCTTCTGGCATTCGGAATGGCGCAACAATCTGAGTATATTGGCCACATCATAACAATCGTATTTGTTTTAGTTTCTGTACACTCCGCTTACGCATACATAAAGTTCAGATTCTTCAAGTTTTCAAACTTAAATAAAAAAGATCTTCCCATTCTAAGGTTTTTACTAACTGTGCCCCTCTTTGCGTTGACCTTTGCCATTACAAATCATTTATATTTTACTCACGCGTTAGACACAAATTACGCGCTTTATAGCGGCTTTTACTCGTTAACAATAAGTCATATAGTCTCACGAATGTATTTTTACCCTGGCGCAAATGCGGTTATGCGTGAAGTTAAAATCATAATTTTCGCTGCCGCCTACAGTGCATTGACCAGCGGGATATTATTTTTAATGGGTACAGTTATCGACTCTCAGTTGCAATACTTAACAACGGTCGGGACTATCTACGCCTGCTCAATTGTACTCTCTTCACTTTTTGCACAATTCAGCATAATGGCTAAAAAAGACTCAACACAGTACTTAAATATTTTAAGTGAGTTAGACAAATCGACGTTACCTGCATTTATTCGAGATTTATCAAGAACAGGAATGCTCAAGAAGGTTGATGTCGTCTCTCCAGAGCAAATTCAAAAACTACATTGTCTTGATGCCTATGGCTTGATGACCCATGGAGCTGTTTATACACTCAGCTTCATAGAAGAAAGCTTACAAGAAATTAAAGTTAACAAAACAAATGTCAGCGCCCTGCTTGCAATTCGAACTCTTTTGCAACATTACGGCACACACGCCATAACTCGAATTGGTGACACTCGCTATATGCTGGTGGCGAGCCAAGAGGCTCTATCGTCACCAATTGTTTTTCAATCAATTTTAGTACATGTTTCAGTTTTAATAGAGCGCTTCATTAACCCGGCTCTAGCAAAATCATGGAGTGTGCTCCCAACAATATCCGTCACTCCGCGCTGAATATTACGCAAAAATCGTCATCGAAAAAAATTCAGTGCCCTATATTATGTTCATGGGTTTTACCTGATCGACAACTGAGACTAGGCAAGCCCTGTTAAATTTTCACGCTCTAAATATGCGAAACTTGGTACGGGTATTGGAGGTATCTAGCCTGAACGCTTACTTTAATGGAGAAAAAGTTGTGATCGTGAGAGCCTCTTGGACAGTAATAATTTTTATACTCGCCATATCTTTAGGCGCGCGACTCAATAATTCAGCCTTGCATGCTGAAACCGGAGACCCCTCTACACTTCGAGTTGCCACTGCCGTAAGTAGCGTCGATAAAAAACAACAAGATCAAACCAAAGAATTTCAAATTTCACAAATGGCAAAAGACTTTGAAGGCGGAGAACAAGACTCTCAATTTATTCAGTCACAGCTGAATGCCATAGCCGGCGGGGCAACCGCAGAAACTATACATTGGGATACAAAATCATTAAAAGGCCACTATAAACTGACTCAAATTCTCACACATGTTCATAATTTAGAAAATAATTTCGAACTTCTATTTACCCACACGCTCCCCGATCAGGAGCAACAAGAAGACACCGTGACTCACTACACGAATAAAGTAAATGAGGCCGATGAAAAATCAATTTCGGCGTCGATTGTATTTTCTAGATTTATCAACTCTAATCCCAAAAAAGCAAAACCAGAGTTTGATAGCAAAACGCGAGCTCAGTATTTTTTTCGACTTAAGCCAAATGTATTAAAAAGCAATTTTAGCCTTCGCCCACCGAGTGGAACATTCGACATCACTCCCACTAGAGATGGATCATTTGACCCGCTGGCAATATTAACCAACGCCAATGGCAATTTTGATGAGATCAGCGAGTACGTGCACGAGATCGCCATTGGCCCCACGATATATGTCGTCAACGTCACTCCTCGCCTGACCGACCTTGAAACCTTGACTATTGAAGTGAATCTGCGCGAATCCAAATCACTGACAACCACTACGTTTTTATTGGTTTACGAACAGTAACACCCCCCCCCACTTATTTCACGCATATCCCGATTGACAAAATGGTGTCAAAGTGACACTATGCGTCCTGAATTATAGATTTGAATCTGCCAACACCATTGTAAGGCACTGATATCACATGGTATTTCAAATACAATTTCAATCAAGACCTAGGCATAGGTCTTGCTACCTTTGTTGCAGTTGAGTGCTGAGGTAAATGTGAAGCGCAGTTTAAGAAAATCCATTTTTAAAAAACGATGGCTATTTACTGGCCTCCGATTGCTTTTGGCGTTGGGCATTGCTTTCTTTATTTGCCAAATTCAACTCGATTACCTCGAGTCTATGTTTTATGACCTCCGCGTTCGGCTGCGTCCAACGCCTGCTACATCTAATAAAATTGTAATCGTCAATATTGATATTAAAACGCAAGAAATGCTGAAGCGCCTGCCCGATGCCAACGACACCACTCAGTTATTTAAACAATTGAATTTAGCTCGCCCCAAAAAAATTCTATACACTCAAGATTTTTCTGAAGTCATCGGCTCATATGAAGAGCTCGAGTTACTCGCCGAAGCCGCAGCCCAAATTCCGTTTGTAGTTGTCGAAGATCGCAAATTACCTGAAGTCGGCCTAGAAGAAGAGTTTCAGCTCTTACCACCACTACAAAATATACAAGTAATCTCAGGACCAAAAACGAATGACTCTCAAACTTTTGCTAAAGACGGAGTTTCAAGACGAATTGTTGTATCACTCGAAGGTGCTCCGCTTTTACATGCTCAAGTGGCAAACGAGATCACGAGCAGAAGCCCCAACTTCAAATATAGAGGACAATTTGAATACAAGCGAACCAATCAACTTTACATCAACTATCGCCCCGCCGACACATATGAATCTTTTAGTTTCATAGATGTTGCCGAAGGGCGAGTGCCATTAGAAAATTTCACTGATAAAATCGTGATCATCGGTAGAGACACTCGCTCAAATGCACTTGATTATGTTTCCACTCCGTATTCGCGCGACGTTCTCGCCATGTCACGCGGCGAACTCCACGCCAATATGCTCGACACCCTTATTTTAAACAACTCGCCACTCACCACTCCTGATTGGGTCAATATATTTATAACCTGCCTCATTGCCATACTCACAGTTTTTGTAGTGCTCACACTAAGACCTGCCCGTGGCCTAATGATTTTGGGTATTGCGATCTTTGCATTCGCAATTGTCGCATGGGCGCTATTTGCAACACTTGGGCTTTGGATAGACGTTGCACATCCGTTTCTCGCCATATTTATTTGCTATTATTTCTTTATTCCTTACCGGCTCATCATAGAAAACAGAAAAAGTTGGGAGTACTACCAGCGAAACACCCTGCTCACCCAAGTAGAAGAACTCAAATCAAACTTTTTAAGAATGATGTCGCACGATCTCAAGACCCCTCTTGCTCGCATACAGGGAATGACTGAGATCGCTCTTCGAGATGAAAATAAACTCAGCTCAAAACAAATTGATGCCTTAAAAAATATTGGCTCCTCCTCTGAAGAGCTTACCGACTTTGTGGGATCTATATTAAATCTTGGTCGAATAGAGAGCAAAGAAATTAAACTTCAACTTAAATCAAAAGACATCAACGCCTTACTGAGTAACATTGTTCAAAACTTAAAATATCTAGCTCAACAAAAAAATATAACCATCACGACTGAGTTTGAGCCCATGTTTAGCCTTAAGGTAGATGAAGATTTGATTCGTCAGGTATTCACAAATCTTATTGAAAACGCAATTAAATACAGCCCCGAGAATTCATCGATTTTAATTTCAACTGAAGAAGTAGATGGCCGACTTGTCATTCAGGTTGCTGACCAGGGGATGGGAATACCTAAAAATGAGCAACCCCAGCTTTTCAGTAAGTTCTACCGCAGTCGAAACGTGAGGGATGGATCGATTAAAGGATCTGGCTTAGGGCTATATTTATCACGTTATTTTGTTAATTTACATAAAGGTGCCATTACAGTTGAAAGCGAACCAAACAAGGGCTCAACATTTACTGTTGAGTTGCCAATGAACTTATAAGGAGTGCAGAAATGATGAAGGTATTAGTAGTAGACGACGATCAAGGGTTAAGACAAACTGTTAAAAATACCATCGAAAACATGGGCAAGTTTCAAGTAGATGAAGCTTTCGACGGGGTAAATGCTCTCGAAAAAATCAAATCAGGCGCCTACAATTTGGTTATACTTGATGTCGACATGCCAAGAATGAATGGCCTTGTCGCTTTGAATGCCATTAAAGAGTTTGATCCAACAATTATTGCTATCATCATGACGGCTTACGCCAATATCAACGATGCTGTGAAAGCTGTTAAAGAGGGCGCCTACAATTATATTTCAAAACCTATTAAAAGCGAAGATCTAGCAGAACTCGTAAATAAAGCCTTAACCGCGCACAACTTGATTTCTGAAATCGCAGCTTCAGCCCCTCAACTGGCCATGGAGAATGGCCGAAAAATGATAGGCGCCAACGCACAAATGCGTAAAGTTTTTAATGTCATTCATAGGCTGTCTAAAGTGGACACTCCGGTTCTTATACGTGGAGCATCTGGTACGGGTAAAGAACTTGTCGCTCGCGCTATTCATATGAATTCAGCACAAAAAGACGGTAAATTTGTGGCCATTAACTGCTCGGCTATTCCTGAAAATTTATTTGAGAGTGAATTATTTGGCCATGAAAAAGGCGCCTTCACCGGAGCCGATCAGCGTAAAATTGGTAAATTTCAATTTGCAGAGGGCGGCACGCTATTTTTAGACGAATTGGGCGACCTCCCCATTTTTATGCAGGTGAAGTTGCTAAGAGTGCTTCAGGAGAAAATGTTTACTCCTGTTGGCGCAAACCGAGAAATTGAATCCAATGTTAGAATCATAGCCGCCACTAATCGACCACTTGAAGAGATGATCAAAGAAAATAAATTTCGAGAAGATCTTTATTATCGCTTGAATGTTATGCCCATTTTCTTACCATCACTTTGTGAGCGACGTGATGATATTGAGCAACTTGTTAAAAATTTCGTGACAAAGTTCAATAAAAAACAGGGCAAAAAAGTTATCGGGGCGACACCTGAAGCTATCACTCTACTTAAAAAATATGATTGGCCTGGCAACATTCGCGAACTCGAAAACGTAATTGAACATGCCTTTATTTTAGAAGAGGGCACTCATCTTACTGTGGCCTCACTGCCAGAATCTTTTTTAATGGCCACAGGAGTTGAACTTTCGTCACCAAATCTTAAAGTCAAGAACTTTGCCGATTTTGATGACGACATTGCAGAGCAAGATGAGTCAGATCATGAAGACCTGGGTGGCGATGAGATGGTCACCATCTCGGGCGAAACTCTCGACTTCAACAAGCATAAAGAGGCGTTTGAGCGTGAATTTATCGTGAAAGCCCTTAAAATGTTTAAAGGTCGGATCAATCAAACAGCACTTCATGCCAATATTCCAAAAAAGACACTATTAAGAAAAATTGAAAAGTACGGGATTGTTGCAAAAGATTACGTAGAATAGTAATTAACCAGATCCATGTCGATGAACAATTTTCCTCCGCAGGCGTATACTCGTGACACGTTGTCGGCAGCCTATCAATGGCTGCGCGATCAGCCGGGGTCTATTCGTGAATTGGCGCAAGATTCAGATAGTCTTGTTGCTTTATTCATGCAAGCCCGCCGACGACCAGCCGGTTACGCGCAAGCCCAGCAACAAACAATGACAACGGCACAAGACCAGAATCTCGCCAGCGCAGAACATTTTAAAGAAGATTTGAAGGTTCTCGCACAAGGGCTAAAACAGTTTGAAGTCCCAAAGCAAAAATCATTTGTACAGCCTCAGCAGGCTCAATCGCAGGCTCATACACAACCACAACAGGCTCCACGATATGACACCTTTACCAGAACAGAGGCTGTCACAAGAACAGAAACTATACAGCGGCCTGAACAACCTCAAGTGCACTCCCCCAATATGATCGTACTTGATGCAAAATCTTATGACATTGTTGTGGATATTCAAGACCGCCTCAATTTAAGTACACCACTTGAGGCCGTAAGAATGCTCATTACACTTGGCGCAGAACGCGTTCGTGATATTTTACCTAAAAACGGAGGTTAATTCGTGACCGATTCACCTGAAGCCAAAAACTACAAAGACACGGTGCTGCTGCCAAAAACTGAATTCCCGATGAAGGGCAATCTGCCAATAACAGAGCCCATAATGATCGAAAAATGGGACAAGGCTAACATCTACGGAAAAATGTTAGCAAATGACTCGAAAACGAAAAAATTCGTCATGCCTGATGGCCCACCTTACGCCAACGGCAATATTCATATCGGTCACGTACTGAACAAAGTTTTAAAAGATATTGTGATCAAGCATAAAAATATGCAGGGCTATAAGGCTGAATTTATACCGGGTTGGGATTGCCATGGCCTTCCGATTGAACTGAAAGTAACAAG
>JAGRAK010000280.1 GCA_020434645.1 Bdellovibrionales bacterium
TCGTCGGGAGTCGGCCAATACGAGGATCGCCCCGCAAGACAAGTTCACAGGCAGTAAGCACGGATTCTTCAAAATCATCGGTGTCTGCGGCTAATATTTGCCAGCCGGTTGGTTTCTTCGTTTCGAAGACGCTAATGCTTCGCATATTCGAAAAGATCTTGCGTAAAGACTCATGATGTTCGCTTGATGTGCAGATCCAGACGCCATCGTCGCATACGGGCCTTTTACGGTCACGCAAAATAAAAATAATTTTACCATCAACGTAAACACCGGTGCAGCCAAACATCGGTTTTGTTGTGGGCATTTTGGAGCTTAACGCGTCGAGGACAAAATCAAAGGGCACTATTTTAGCTTTTTTAAATGAAAATTTAAGTTCACGCATGATCATCACTGAGCTTTTCACTTTGGTTGAGAGCGTATTTCTCTATTTCGTATATAACTTCACACTTCTTATCTTTATATGATTTTACATTCAATTCAGAAGCAAAGTGACACCCGTGATCATAAATCCTTCCATGTGGAAGAAATCCCGAGTCGTGTGAAAGAATTTCCAATGCAATTGGAGGTCTAAAAATAAACATTCTTACGTTTTTTGATCTCAGCTTGAATACGCGATTGTATCTGCTCTCGAATATCATCAGCAATATCACGCATAAGTTCGCGATCATTCACGGCTGACGGCTTATAAGGCAAATAAATCGGTTTCAAAAATTTAATTTTCCACTTAGAGGGTAGGGGAATAATATTCAGCGGCAGTGGTATGACCACCCCGCGCAAAAACTTGGTGAGTTTAAATTGCGATAAATTAATATTGGCCTCTTCAGCACCAATAATCATTGTAGGTATAATGGGAGCACCGGTTTTGATCGCCATGCGCACAAAGCCCCGTTTAAATTCTTGCAGCTGATAAGCTTTGGTGGAGGGCTTAAAATTACCGTATTCCCCTTCCGGAAAAAGCATGATCATTTGTTTTTTTTCAAGCTCTCGTAAACCGTTTCGAGAGGTGGCGTCAATAAAGCCGAGTTTCTTGGCTGGAATCGAAGTGGTTTTAGTTAGAAACCAAAAATGATGAGTCATCACCCGCGGCAAACGGCCGGTGATGCGTTCAATCTCGTGCATGAGAACTAATGCATCAAAGCCACTGACTCCAGAATGATTAGGTGCAATGATGGCAGGACCGCGCTTAGGCAAATGTTCTGCTCCCTCAACTTGCAAGCGGAAGTATTTGCGCATAATCTCGAGTAAGTAAGTTGGCAATTCGCGAAATATTAATTTATCCATGGAGTCAGACATGCCCCAGTATATAATGGCCATCGACCAAGGCACAACAGGCACGACGGTTGCCATTGTGGATCAAAGTGGTTTTATTGTGGACAAAGTGAACAATGAATATCCTCAAATCTATCCCCAGCCGGGTTGGGTTGAGCATAATCCTGAAGACATTTGGCACTCTGTGACTAAAACCATTGGCGAGGTTTTAAAGAAATCAGGTATTAATCCAAAAGAAATAGCGACTATTGGTATTACAAATCAGCGCGAAACAAGTCTTATTTGGAGCCGTTATACCAATCAGACAATTTACAATGCCATTGTTTGGCAGTGTCGTCGAACGACTGATTTTTGTAATAAGCTCAAAAAATCAGGCAAAGGTAAAATTATTAATAAAAAAACTGGCCTCGTTCTCGATCCTTATTTTTCGGCTACTAAATTTCGTTGGATACTTGACCATGTGAAGGGTGCTCGCAAACTGGCAGCAACAGGGGAGCTGGCTTGCGGGACAATTGATTCCTTTCTTCTATGGCGATTAACAGATGGTGAGGTGCATGCTACAGATGTTTCGAATGCTTCTCGCACTATGCTTATGAATATTGACTCTGGGGAGTGGGACGCTGAGCTTCTTAAAATATTTTCAGTTCCAAAAAATATGCTGCCAGAGATACGACCTTCAAGTGGTGAGTTTGGTTGTACACTAAATGTGCCGGGTTTGCCTGATGGCATACCTATTTCTGGAATTGCGGGAGATCAGCAGGCCGCGCTCTTTGGTCAAGCCTGTTTTGCTGCAGGAGACGCAAAGTGTACGTTTGGCACTGGTAGCTTTTTACTGATGAATACAGGTTCAAAGCGGGTGAAGTCAAAGAGTGGTATCTTAACCACTGTCGCTTGGCAGTTAAAAAATGATAAAAAATTAACCTACGCACTTGAGGGAGGAGCTTTCATTTGTGGAGCCGCTGTTCAATGGCTTCGAGACGGAATGAAAATGATTAGTTCGAGCTCGGGCGTTGAAAGTTTAGCACAAGAGGTATCTGACTCTGGCGGAGTTGAGTTTGTGCCAGCCTTAACTGGACTGGGCGCGCCTTACTGGGATGCTGAAGCACGCGGGATGATTTGCGGTTTAACACGCGGTTCGACTCGTGCGCACTTAGCGAGAGCAACACTCGATGCTATGGCTTTGCAAAACTTAGATATTTTATCTGCCATGCAGAAAGATTTGGGCAAAAAACTTAAATCTTTGAAGGTGGATGGCGGTGCGACCAGTAATAATTTACTTATGCAGCTTCAAGCCGATTACTTGGGACAAAGTATTTCTCGACCTAAAATGATCGAAAGCACAGTGCTGGGCGCAGCTTATCTTGCCGGTCTCGGTGCAGGATTTTGGAAAAATCAAAGCGAAATTAAAAAAGTATGGCAACTGGATCAAGATTTTAAACCTAAGATATCGAGTAAGGCCAGAATTGCACGTGTCAAAAGTTGGCATGCGGCCATTAGCCGGGCGCGCAGTTAAATGAATTTTACTGTAAATCTAGAGAACTTTACTTTTATCAAGCAGATCGGCTTTGTTATAGCCTTTGCGGTCTGTACGTTTATACAAATTCGATTTCCGCATCACCCCGATATAAAAAGTGATTTTAAAAACTGGAAGATTAATATACCTACAGCGCTATTAGATGCCGTACTGCCTTC
>JAGRAK010000281.1 GCA_020434645.1 Bdellovibrionales bacterium
AAGTCTATTTTTTTACAAAATGTGCATTCACTTTTGCGAACAGGTGGTTGCGCCGTCATTCATCTTGGCCTTATGAGTATTGAAGATAAGCAAGGTCACTCAATTTCTCTTAGTGATTTTTTCAACCAACCTCGGTGGCAAGATGAATTTTATTTTGACTCCAATACAAGTTTATTATTTGTGAGTAAAATAAATACTAGCCCAATAGATTTTTGTCTGTCGCTTAATGACAAGAAATCAAAATATGCAAATCCAAACCCAGATCCCACGCAAAATAAAAATGTTGGGTGGCAAAGTTATTATACTTGGGCTCAGAATGAGCAATGATCTGCTTTTGGCAGTGCTGAATAAAGAATAGACTAAGGTATTGCGCTCGCGTGTAGTGGCGTGATGCAAATTTTTATGGCTCACATTTACTTTTAATAGTATTCTTAATGGTGAATGAATAAAAAAATAATTCCCATAGTCTATTCATGTTCGGGGTGTTCAAGTGCAGCCCAACTGGCAAATTACGTAGCGGTACAATTAGATCGTAAGGGTGTTGCCGAAATGTCCTGCATTGCCGGCGTGGGAGGCGGGGTCTCTCCACTCGTAAAAAAAGCCCAGTCTGGCCGCCCCATTGTAGCTATAGATGGCTGTCCGTTAAAATGTGTTATGCATTGCTTAGATCGTCATGGAGTAAAGCCGAATCGCCATCTTGTTTTATCTGAATGGGGAATTAAAAAAGTCATGCATCAAGATTTTCATCCAGATGATGCCAGAGATGTACTTGATAAAGTGACTCAAATTTCTGAAGATTTGCAGTCGCAGCCACTAGAAGAGTCAATAATTTAAAAGCCTATGATCTAGATCACATTCGCCGTCGCTTGCAATGTAGTAGTACTGTGCGGATCTGATAGAGGTGGCTATGAAAAATCAATCTCGACCCGAATTGCTAATGCCCGCAGGCTCACTGGAGAAACTTGAGTATGCCTTTGCCTATGGCGCTGACGCCGCCTACTTGGGTGTACCATTTTTTAGTCTTCGTGCCAGAGAAAATGAGTTTGATCTTGAGGCTTTATTTAAAGCCAGACAAATAGCGGATCAGAATAATAAAAAAATCTATGTGACAGCTAACGTTTTTGCCAAAAACCGCAAGCTTTCAAGCTTTCTACCACAGCTACGGTCATGGCTAGAAGCAAAACCAGATGCGCTTATTATGGGAGATCCTGGTCTTATGATGCTGGCGCGTGAGCAGCACCCAGACCTCGAGATTCATCTGTCGGTGCAGGCCAATGCAATGAATTGGCAAAGTGTTAAGTTTTGGCATAAGAGTTTAAATGTTAAGCGAATTATATTAAGTCGTGAGTTGCACCTTGACGAAGTTCGCGAAATTAAACAAAGAGTGCCAGAGGTTGAAATTGAAGCCTTTGTGCACGGTTCAATTTGTATTGCTTATTCTGGTAGATGCTTGCTTTCTTCATACATGAGCTATCGTGATGCCAATCAAGGTGTCTGTGATAATTCATGTCGCGAAAAATTTAATGTTTATTCTGCAAAAGATGTAAGTAAAGAAGATGACAATATTTATGTCGAAGATCTGCGCGCGCAAGGCTCACTCTACAGAATAAATGAAGATGAAAATGGTACGTTTATAATGAATGCCAAAGATTTGAGGCTTATTGAGCATTTAAACGAAATTCATGAGGCCGGAGTTTGTTCTTTTAAAGTCGAGGGGCGAACAAAATCAGTCAATTATGTTTCTCTTGTGGCGCGAGCGTATAAGAATGCAATTGATGATATGATGAGAGGTCAGGCTTTTGATCAGTCTTTGCTGGGTGATCTTGATAAGGTGGCCAATCGTGGATACGACACCGGTTTTATGATGAGTAAATTGCCAGGACACAAATCTCAAAACTATGAGACGAGTGTCGCTCGACACTTTACCAGAAAGTTTGGCGGCGTCATTACTCGATTTGATAATACGCCTGCGGGCTATTTATCTATAGATGTACGAAATAAACTCTCTGTCGGAAAAGAATGTGAACTCATTACTCCAGAAAAAGAGCCGATTCGTTTTACTATTAATAAAATCCTAAATTTAAAAAATGAATCTGTTGAAATAGCAAATGGGGGCACCGGAATTTATTTTTTAGCTGGAGATTTTGATAAGAATCCAAGCCATGGAATTCTCAGCATTGAACCATGAGGTGAAAATGACGAAATTGGATTTGCTTCGCGGTGAAATTGACGACGTTGATTCTAAGATTCTGCATTATTTGAAAATTCGCTATACGCTTGTCTTAAAAATAAGGCGACTTAAGTTGAAAAATAGCATCCCTCTAAAAGATAGGGCGCGAGAGAAAGAGATTCTAAATCGTATCGAGGCTTGCCGAAAGTCGACGGCATCCAAACAAAAGCGAACCTCCCCGCACGCTCTAAATTTTAGCCATTATGCAAAGGCTATATTTGCTAAAATACTTTCTCAGTCACATAAGTTATAGATATCGTTTGATAAAGTGAGTCCGAGTCATATTTAAATTAAAAAAACTGGGTTACAAATAACAATAAAGCCCGGGTCAACCCAGGCTTTTTTATGCACTTAGTCTTAAAAAGGTTACCAGGTACCTTATAAACCTAAGAGCTTCTCAACATTGAGTTTGCCGTTGGATACGGCTTTGCCTGACATTGAGCTGATCGGAGTGGCAGAGCGAATCAGTGCGTTTTTGATTTGGCTCCACGAAGCATTAGGGTTAGCTGAAAGATAAAGTGCTGCGGCTCCGGCCACATGTGGGGCGGCCATAGATGTGCCATCCCATGTGACGACCATACCCATCATGTCCATAACTGTATCTGAGTATTTGCTGCCAACAGTTGTTGAGTAAACTTTCACACCTGGTGCGCCAATATCGAC
>JAGRAK010000282.1 GCA_020434645.1 Bdellovibrionales bacterium
ACTCCGGGAAACAAAAAATATCCTAAAATTGTAAAATTACTTAATGAAGAATCATCGCGCGGTATTACAGATAGCTCGGTGGTTCATAGTGTTGAAGAAGAAAAAATACAGATCGACAAATTAAAAAATGAATATGACTCGACGATTTTTACTGAAGAATATATTCGGGGTCGTGAGATTCATGTGGCGGTTCTTATGCGAAGAGGTCAATATTATGCGGCCCCATTATGGGAGACGACCTTCGGTCGTAAAAAAGGGGCGCGAATTATATCTGAAAAAGTGAAGTGGAACTTCGCTTACCGCATTCGTGTGGGCGTCGAGCTTGTGCCGGCTCTCAATATTGGCAAATCACTGGTTAAGAAAATTCAAAACACGGCTATTAAGGCGTGTCGAGCGTTAGAGGTGACCGGCCATGCCCGGGTGGATATTCGACTGACACAAGATAATAAGATTTATGTTTTGGAAGTGAATCCGAACCCAGAGATTTCATACGGAGATGAGTTTGCTGAGTGCATTCGCAGCGGCGGCACCGAGTATGACGATATGATTAAAGGTATTGTGATGGAGGCGCTGAGGTAGCATTGATGGGCGAGCCTGCGGTTTAATTTGGTCAATGCACTTATAGAAATCGAATCCTATAGGCCAAATAAAGTAGCGCACTGCCAATTCCCCAGTCCCAATAAACATTGGGAGTCAAGTAAGTGTAACCCATAAGTGCGACGCCAATAAAATAGAGTGAAAAACTTTGCCGCCGTTTGCCTTCGCGAAAGACATAGATCCCAAAGACTCCAAAAATAAAACCTGAAAGTAACGATGCAGGTGAAAAATCAATGTTCATCTAACTTGAATGCTAGTTCTTTTTCATCCCATTTAAAACTTAAAAAATAGCTCTGTAGGCGAATGCATTCGTACTCAGGGGTGAGCGTGTGGGGGCTTCCGTAAAGATAATCACCCAGTATGGGGTGCCCCTCACAGGCGAGTTGTGCGCGAATCTGATGGGTGCGGCCGGTGAGCAGCTCAATTTCGAGTTCGGTTTGGTTGGCGGTGGGGTCATATTTTTGCGAGAGAATTTGCAGTTGGCATTTGGCCCATCCGGGGTGCTCGTGGCGTGAGACCTTCTTGGGAGCTTTGGGGCTGGGCTCCATGTAGTGGGTCAGAAGTGTTTCGCCGCGATACTCTCCGCTGACAACTGCTCGATAAAGTTTTTTGATTTGCCGATGGGCAAGAAGTTCGTTGAATGTTTTTTGAGCCAGTTTTGTGCGCGCAAAAAATAAGAGTCCTGAGGTGGCAATATCGAGTCGATGAGTGACGTGCAGTTGTTCATTGCGAAGATTTGACAGCAGTTGCACTAAATTCTCTTGAACATTATCAACCGTGGGCGGAACGGGCAGGCCGCTCGGCTTATTGACAATTATGAAGTCTTTATATTCAGCTATTAAACATTCGGGGTATTTTAAAAGATCTGTGCGAAATCGTCTGGGATTTTGGTGAACGCGAAGGCTGTCATCGACAGTAAGCTGAACATCGTCTGTTACGAGGTTAACATTTTCATTGGTGCGAAGGCGGTTGTTGTTGATGTAGATGCAGCCGAGGTGAATGAGTTCTTTTGTGCGGGTATCTGTAAGGCCAAGATGATCTCGCAGAAATTTCTTAAGTTTTGTTGGGGCGCTCACTTTTAAGTGCACGATATTGTGTTTTGTCGCATTCTTTGGGGGTGACGGCTTATTCTGCATATTGTGTGTTTAGCCTAAAACTGGGGAGTGGGGTAGGGGTGAGGCTCCAGATGTCAGCAATTGCTGAGGGGGAGTTGCATAGACACTGTTGTGCCGACGTCTTCTTTGGAATGGATCGAAATTGTGCCACCCCAGGATTGCACGAGTTGTTTAGCATTAAATAGGCCGAGGCCATTGCCAGTCGCCTTGCCGTAGGTAAAGCCCTCGCAGCCTATGTTATGTGCCAGCTCTTCGGGAATCCCTTTGCCATTGTCAATAATGTCGATCACGCAGATCGAGCTGTTTTTTGTGGCTTTGATTTTTATTTCGCCTATTTCTCCGCAGGCATCGATGCTGTTATTAATCAAATTTGATAGCACTCGTCTTAAATCTGAATCACTGACGCTCTGACTTGCTCGAATATTTTCTTCACAAATGGTCAGAATTTCTATTTTGCGATGATTTGGAATAACTGCGTTTTTTTCTTGTGCTATTTCTTTGCAGATCTGATTGATGTCGGTTGTCTGCGTGTCGCATTTATTTCGACTCTTGGTCAAGATGTCTTCGGCGATAGATTGTATTCTGCTGGCCGATTGAGCAATGAGTTGTTTAGCTTCAGCTGGAGATTTTTCTATACTTGCTGCCGCTATTTGAATTGCCGATAAAGGTGACCTGATATCATGGGCGACTTGTCGTGCAAGGGTTACCATTTGTGCCTCGGCCTGTACTTTTTGTGCGGCAAGAAATCTCTTTCGCCATGACTTAAGTGATTTAACTACAAGCTTCAGCTCATAGACGGCGCTCTGATCAAGTTCGAGATCCTCTCTTTCGTTGTCTATGGCATCCACGATTTGAGTGAGAGGGGTGGCGAGACCTCGATTTATTTGACGACGCGTACGCAGTATTAAATATGCGCCGAAACCAACAAAGCTCAAGATGAGTAAAACCTCCATCCAGTAAGCCTGATTTTGTGTTGTTCCGCTATTGAGTCGAACTCCGATGGGGACATTAATGCCTGCGGGTATTACAAATTGTGAAAAGAGATCAGACTGAGCTAGGTTGAAATTCTCGCAACTGGTACAGGCTTCAATTCTCGG
>JAGRAK010000283.1 GCA_020434645.1 Bdellovibrionales bacterium
GCAGCTTTTTATTTTATTGGGTGTCGATTCTGGGAGCTAGGTGCTGGCGCAATTCTATTTATAACAACGTATCGACCTGATTCAATGAAGAACTCAAAAGCTGATGATAGATTTCTCTCAAAAATTACTGCGTGGCTCGGCACCCTTTGTCTAGGCGTGAGTTTTTTATATTCAGACGGATCTAAGTTTCCTTGGCCTTGGGCATTGGTACCGGTAATAGGAACCTGTCTACTCATACATGGGTGGTCGAAATTAAAACCAAATGACATAATTCGAAGGATTTTGGCATCCACACCGTGTGTATGGGTTGGCAAAAGATCATATTCCTTATATCTCTGGCATTGGCCAGTATTTGTGTTAATGCGTTGGACGATTGGTCTAAATACGTTTTACTTATATACTGCGGCGTTACTCACTACCATTATTCTCAGTATGTTTTCGTATAGCTGTATCGAACAACCACTCCGCCGCGGTATTTGGATTCAGCGTCAACCTCAATGGCTGCGCATAATTGGTTTTGCACTATTGCCAGCAATCGGGTTTTACATTGTCAATTTTATTTTTGATAATAATCACCGATTTGGACTTAGTGTAGTTTCTCGTTCGCGGTCTGATTGGATGCCTGAGAATTATATGCCGTACCCTGAAGCAGGTCATCGCAGATGTCAGGTAAAAATTGAGGTGGGCACCGTTGCCGGTGGTAGTGAAATTAGTTTTACACCCACTGAATGCTCCATAAAACAATCACCTAAGAACATGTTTGTTTTGGGCGATTCTCACGCCAGAGCCATCTCACCAATGCTAGAGCAATTAAGTGCCGAAAGCGGATTGAATATTAAGCTTAATGATTTTACGGGTTGTAGCTATATGAGTCTCATAATACCAATGGAAGATCCTCAAAATTCGGACTGCCTATTATACTCTCAAGAAATCACAAAGCATTTAATAGCCGCTTCAAAGCACGGAGATATAGTTTTGCTACCAAGCCTTCGCCTTAATCGCTACGTAGAACAAGATAGTCATACTGGCATACTCGATATGCACGAATTTATGTACGCCCCACATATTGTTCAATTGCGACACGAGTCGCTTGCCGAGGCGAAAAGATGGCTAAGAACATTTTCAGACAATAAACTTGAGGTCGTCTTTTATGCCCCCACACCAATATTTAAATCACCGCCCATCCGCTGCTCAGATTGGTTTAACTCAATGAATCCAATTTGCATCGGGGGGCTCCAGCTTTCTCGTTCTGAAATTGAAGATTCACGCAAGCCAATATTAGATAGTATGATAGAATTAACCCAAGCATATCCTAATGTTCGAATATTTGATGCGTTTCCCGTTTTATGCCCGAACGAGGTATGTGATACAAGTCGAAATGGACGCCCGTTATTTGTTGATGGAGATCACGTCAGCGCGTACGGAAATTTAGTAATTTACCCAAACTTCAGACAATATTTTCAAGAGCTCATCGGCAAAGAGTAAATCCTGACCGCCGCCGGCTACAAGTGCAGCGCTGAATAATCTATTTTAGTTTATCGTAGCGCTTCCCCGAGAGATACACTTCAGGATTGTGGCGAACTATTCGCCCTTCAATCATGTAAATAACATCTTCACAAATGTTTGTGGCGTAATCAGCCACTCGCTCTAAATGGCGCGACACTGACAAATAATGAATCAGTGATTCGACATGCTCGGGGTTACTACGAACACCGTCATAAACTTTTTGATACATTTCTTTATTGATCTGATCGACCTTGTCATCATCTTCACAAACTTTTTTAGCGAGTGCGAGATCCATATTAACCATAGCCTCAAGAGCGCGCTTCACCATATCGAGAGATAACTGCCACATATTTTCAAAATCAAACGGAATCGGCACCGGTGGCTGCTGGCTGAGATAAATGGTTCGCTCGGCGATGTTCACACCCAAGTCGCCAATTCTCTCTAAGTCGCTGGTTATTTTAAGAGCCGAAATAACCACGCGAAGATCGTTCGCCACGGGCTGGTGAAGTGCGAGTACTTTGAGACAGTCCTCTTCGATTTCAACTTCTTTTAAATCAATTTGATGATCCATCAAAATGACTTCTTTCGCCATCTCGGGATCTAAATTTTTTATCGCGAGGCCACCTTGGCGAACACTCTGTTCGGCCATATTGCCAAGTAAAAGTAATTTCTTTTTGAGTTTCTCAAGTTCATTTATTAAGTGCTGCGACATGGTTCACCTCATTAGCCAAAACGACCTGTAATATAATCTTGTGTTCGCTTTTCAACAGGAGTTGTAAATATTTTTTTTGTTTCACCTGATTCGACAAGTTCACCTTCGTAAAAGAATAATAACTCATCTGACACTCGTGATGCCTGCTGCATATTGTGTGTGACGATAACAATACTGTATTGATTTCGCAATTCACCAATCAAGTCTTCAATTCGCGAAGTCGCCCTTGGGTCTAGTGCCGAACAGGGCTCGTCCATTAATATCACTTCGGGTTGCATCGCAATTGTACGAGCAATACAGAGCCGCTGCTGCTGACCTCCTGAAAGCGCAAGTGCTGAATCATTGAGTCGATCCTTAACTTCATCCCACAAGGCCGCACTTCTTAAAGAAACCTCGACTAATTCTTCAAAGTCACCTTCGTAGCCATTAATTTTAGGCCCCCAAGTAATATTCGCACGAATAGATTTGGGGAATGGATTCGGCCGTTGAAAAACCATTCCAATTTTACGACGAATCAACACCGGGTCGATTTTACGTGAAAGAATATTTTCACCATTAAATAAAACCTCT
>JAGRAK010000284.1 GCA_020434645.1 Bdellovibrionales bacterium
GCGGCTAATGAATGCGTTGCTTTACTCTCTGAATCAGCAAAATACAATTGGCTTGAGGTTGATTCTAAAAAGCGTACGGCCTGGATAAGAGAGCAAAATAGTAAGTTCAATTCGAAATTTAAAAATAGCAAAAATAGAAAAGCTATTGAAAGTAATTTTATAGCAGCAAACCAAAAGCCAGTGGCCAAGCAAATCCTAGTTTTAAAAGATGACAGCATAGTTAAGTTGTCTAAGCAGGGGCTCGGTTGGCCAACAGAGATTATGCTGCAAAGTCGTATAGGTGTAGAGCCATTATTTTCTACTGGTTGGATTAAAAAAAATAATTATATCGGGATCAGTCGATTGCTTCTTTCTCCAGATGAGAAGACTCTTGCCGTTTTAACATATGAGGCGGGTTCAATCGATGACTATAAAATTATTTTTATTGATCTACAGAGCAAGGTTTTACTACCGCGTCAGTTGGGAGTCACCACTTCAGATTCGATAGTCTGGCTAAGCAACAGTGAGATTCGGGCGCCAATAAATGAAGGCCAGACGCGACGGTTTGTTGATTACAATATTAATACAGGTGAGAAAAAAGCTGTTGAAAGTTCTATGGTCGTATCTCCTCAGTATGGCGCATGGTCAATTCATATGCAGACAGGTGAATATTTTGCGCACCACCCAGTTTATGGTTCTAAAAAATTACCGATATCGAGTCCCGGCAAAATTCTATTTGTAGATGACCACTATATTTATCTGTCTTTAGAAATGAATGACACAAGTTTTGAGGTCTGGCGCTTCAGAGTGAGTTACGACATAAACGACATAGAAGATAAGCAGGGCTCAGGTCAATTTATTGTTTCAGTGAGAGGGTGGGTGATAGATAATGCCCAGATATTTAAAGATAAAATATTTCTTATGGGGCATTGGGGTGCAAGAGAGTCGATTCGAATTTATAGCTCAGATGGTGATGATTTAGGTTTTGTTCCGATACCACAATATGCAACACTAGATAGATTTACGGTTAAGTCTGATCAAAGTGGTTTGAATTTGGTTCTGCACCTTACAAATGAAATCGTAGCAGAAAAACAATATATCTGGAATTTTGATCGAGAAGAGTGGGTTGGGCAAGCTCCACAGCCAGATCATTTTTTAAAAAGAGCTGACCAAGAGTATATTACCGAAATCATTTATTATGATAGTCAGAGTGTCGATGGTCAGAGCACTCAAGTGCCGATGAGACTCACGTATCGAAAAGATTTGGTGAAAGATCAATCAAACGCCGTACTGATGGACGTTTACGGTGGGTTTGCAACGCCCAGCCATTTGTTGCCGAGTTATGATGATAATAGATTTCAATTTCTAAAGCGCGGCGGAATATTAGCAAGCCCAGCTCTTCGTGGCGGTAATGAATTCGGGAGTGAGTGGCATAATGACGGTCGCCGCAACAATAAACCCAATACGTATTATGACTTAATAGAGGCCTCTCGGTGGCTGCAAAACCAAAAATGGGCTAAAGCTAAAAATATCATCATTAAAGGGATGTCTAATGGTGGATTAACTGTGTCTGCCGCAGCTTTAGTTTCGCTTGAGTCATTTGGCTTAGTGATTTCTAATAACGGCGTTCACGATATGCTCAGAAAAGAAGTCATCGATGCTGGATCTAGCGGATGGTCTGATGAATATGGTGATTCGCGTAATGTTTCAGATCGAGAGGTATTAAGGGCCTACTCGCCTTTAGAACTCAGTCGCAATCTACAGACGCAAAAAGAACAAAATACCAATAAGCCACATTTTTTAATTTTAGTCGGTGCCAGTGATTCACGTGTGAATCCAGCGCATTCTTATAAATTCACACAAAGTTTAATTGACGCCGGTTTTGATGTTCAGACCTCCATTACTAAAAACGCTGGGCACTGGGGGATTAGTTACCCTCATCAAGACATGGTGGCTTGGCGATTTCATACAGTGATTTGGTCGACTATTTATGACTATTTGGGCTGGGAGTACTGATGATTATTTACAAACGCCCTAGTATTCAATATTTTTTTCTGCTATATCACTTTGATCAATTAATAGTCGTTTCAAGAGAATGGCCTTTTGCCAATTCCTCTTTTACGTCTTAACGTACCGGAGGAAATTCAAATGAAACAATTTCGCGATTTATTGCTATCTGAAGCCACTTACAAAGCCCTTGATAAACTCAAATTTGAAACGCCAACGCCGATACAGGCTGAGTCTATACCTGTGGCCTTAGATGGCCGTGATCTTATTGCTTGCGCTCAAACGGGGTCAGGTAAAACTGCGGCTTATGTGATACCTCTAATTGAGAAGTTGCTACTTGATGAAGAGGCTTGTGGTCTGGTTTTAGCCCCAACTCGTGAACTTGCAAAGCAAATCTCTGATGTTGTGCATGAGCTCACCATTTTTACTCCCAGTATTAGCCAAGCTGTTCTCATTGGTGGAACTGATATGGAGCGACAGTTAAAAGCGCTTCGTCGTGGCCCTCGAATTGTAATTGCGACCCCGGGTCGACTGACAGATCATTTGCGTCGTCGTTCGATAGCTTTAGATTATGCAAAATTTTTGGTTCTGGATGAAGGGGATCGCATGCTCGATATGGGTTTTGCTCCTCAGCTTGATGTGATTTTAAAGTATTTGCCTAAATCTCGGCAGACGCTACTTTATACGGCAACTTTACCGGCAAATGTAAAGCAACTGGCGGCAAAGTATTTGAATCATCCAATTCATATATCGGTTGGGCCAACTTCTCAACCTGTT
>JAGRAK010000285.1 GCA_020434645.1 Bdellovibrionales bacterium
CCACATGCTTTGAATCAAATGGCATATCTAAGTTTTTAAGAGCCAATTGGCCATCACGAGTTTTTTTATAATAAAGCATACCGGCGTGTGAGATGCCCATCTGAATATGCGAATAGCGAAGGGTGCCATACCACTCTGGGCGATAGCTTAAAACAATGTCACCAGTTTCAAATAAACCGGAATCCGCTAACGCCATTGATGTCGACTTGCGATTGTCTCCGCGCACGACAATTAATCTTAAGCCTAAGTCATCGGCTTCATTTGAGTTATGTGAGGCCTTTGATGTTTCGCGATAATTAAATAGAATGGGTGCATGAGCACTACTTGAAGTTCTCTGGTTCAGTAAGTCTTCAGAAAGTGGAGAGAATGTTGAATAAGGCGCATTAAAATAAAACGGAATTTCAAGCTTTCTACTTAGTGTTTGGTTAATCCCCTTCCAGTATTGACCGGAACGCTCAAATTCAGGTGAGATTTTTGAAACAACATTGCCTGCCATTGTGATTGAACTGAACTGAAAGGCCAATACAAAAGTACAGAAAATAGAACTCAAGCCCATCTGACGCATAGAAACTCCTAGTGATATTTTGAAAGTAAATGTTTAACACGAAAGGGCGAAGGCTTGTTAAAGTTTATGATTTGCCTGTAGACTTTTCTAAAAGTAGCAAGGAGTTCGACAGTGCGAAATTTACTTTTTTCATTCATCTTCAGTTTAATTGCAGTTGGCGCTAATGGTGCTGTCGAATATCAAACGGGCGACCTCATTTTTCATATGAGTCAAGGGCGCCAAGCCGCTGCGATTACAGAAGCGCAGGGTTCGCCGTATAGTCATATGGGCGTTTTAGTGAAAGAATCAAATTCATGGCTTGTATATGAAGCTATACAGCCGGTGAAAAAAACTCCGCTTGCCTCATTTATTGCGCGCGGAAAAAATAAACACTTTGTTGTAAAACGCATCAACCCAAGTGTTTTCGATATGTCGTCAACTCTTGCGCAAAACGCATTGATTCGAGAAATGAGCCAATTTCTTGATTATAATTATGACATTTTTTTTCAGTGGAGTGATGACACGATTTATTGCAGCGAACTTGCTTATAAAGCCTACTTTCGCGCTCTTGGTATTCAGCCTGGGGTCTTACAAAAAGTCGGCGACCTGGATCTCACCGGGCCTAATATACGAAAGCTGATCGCTGAACGCGAGAGGCAGCTCGGTCATCCCGCTGATCTCAATGAGCCAATTATTACCCCTGTGGCTATCATGAACTCGGCCATACTAACCGAAGTTCGCTAGCTGTTCGTCTTGCAAGCTCTATTTTGAAAAGTGTCTCAAAATGAAGCAGTTTCTCTTATTTTTTGTATCAAAATCGCTAATTTTTATTCATTTATTTTACAGTACCTAATTGAGATTTTCTCGATTTAAGCCGATAGAATGATTGTGAATAATCGTGGTTTTACTATACCCGAATTACTAATCGCCTCAGCTATGACCTTAATTGCCGTCAGCGGCATAGTTACGTTCTCATCCGTCTGGAAGAGAAACTACGACAAGTCTTATGCCACCTACATGGCCGTCGCACTTGAATCTGCACTACTTTCAGCAATGGTGGATCCTGAAACTTACACGCCGGCTGTAATAAATCAATTGGCTGCCGGAGGAGCACCACCGCGAATTACGCTAAACCTCACTGGGCTAGACAATACAAGTGGCGGCAAGTTAACAATTACAACTAATAGCAGACCTATGTTTGTTGGGCAAAACCTTGAAGCCTGTAGTGGTTTTCAAGAAGCTTCATGTCTTGTTCAAATCGAGGTGCGAACAGGCCGCGACCCTGCAGGTAATTATGCTTTTGCATACGATGTACAGCTCAATCCAAAACTACATACACCTTCGCATTCGACATTGAAAAGAACTAATCAGCCAGCACTGCCCGGCAACACGTCGCCGACTCTAGCTACTCCTTGGGACAATCGTGCCAGTTACACAGTGGCAATCCCGAATGTCTTATACAAAAAAAGTGATGTCGCTGTTTGCGGTGCCAATACCGTTGGCATAAGAGGCGTTAACCGTGACACTGGAAGCGTGGAGTGTATTAAACAAACAGAAGCCGGATCAGCTTGCCCGGTTGGCACGTTCCCGCAAGGAGTTCGAATTATTAACGATGCTACTAGTGAAATCGGATTTAAGTGTTCACAACCCGCGACCGTGCCAACCTGCAAAGATAAAAACTACAGTTTATCTCGATTTTCACCAGTGCAAGCTAAACTCGGCTTAGCTGCTCGTAATATTGCCGCATGCAAACCTACGACAATTGACACAGCCACCAATTACCCTGGCCAAGACCCAATTATTTTTGGCCAACGTGGTGCTACCAGTATTGTCGGAACTGTTTGCCCACCGAATTATAAATCGACTTCGTCATGTCGGACAGTTGTGCTTACAAACACCCCCGGAACATGTTGGAGTACAGTCGCTGTTCTTGACGCCAACGATGACCCCGTTCTCGATGCCAACGGCAATCCCACCTTTCAAGATGTCAAAACTAACCCCGAGCCAAATAAAGGAATCTCTACCCTAAGTATTATTGGCAACAATGATCGTGACGTGAGTTGTATATACACGCCACCTGTTCTCCCACAGCCTTGCACCGGAGGAGACCCAAGAAATATACCTGCTGCTTTCGAAGGCTATCCAGAACTCACGGTCACATGTAAGCTCGATATGCCCGGGACAGGGGTCGCGCAATGATTAA
>JAGRAK010000286.1 GCA_020434645.1 Bdellovibrionales bacterium
CCGCCGCCTGAAAAACCGCCGCCTCCGCCAGAGAAGCCGCCGCCTCCGAAACCGCCTCCACCAGAACCACCAAAGCCGCCTGACCCCCAACCTGAGTTTCCATAGTGACTCCCCCACATAGATCGCCTACGAAACATTGCAAATCGAAAAATCATGAATAAAAAAACAATTATAATAACCAAAATGCTCGGAGATCGATCTGGTCTTCTTCGCGGCGGCACATGTGACTTTACCACCAGATCAGGAACTAAAATTTTACCAACCTGCTCGACGCCCGCATAAAGGCCTTGAGAAAAATCTCCGCTTTTAAAAAACGGAATCATCACATCGCTAATTATTCGTTTTGCATAAATATCGGGTATATCTCCCTCAAGTCCCTGACCCACTTCTATACGTACCTTACGATCTTCTTTTGCAAATAATATTAGTAGACCATTGTCAGCCTTGGCTGTTCCGAGCTTCCATTTATCAGCGACTTGAATCGACGCCTGCTCAATTGTTTCGCCCTGCAAGTTCAGCACGGTCAGTACTGCAATTTGCGCTCGACCCGTTTTATCAATTTGCCGAATCAACCTGTCGAGTTGAGCTTTGTCTTGTGGGCTTAAAACATTGGCGAGATCTACTACTGGCCCCGCTAATTTTGGGACATCAAATGCATGCGTCGATTGCGCCACTAAAAGCATCGCACTCAGCAAGGCCACTACAAAACTAGCCGCCCATGTACCGAATTTAAAAAATACTCTCATTCTTACAGATCTACTTTAGGAGCTTGCTCAATTGTCGTTTTCTCTTCACCGGTGACATCCCACTGTGGCATTTTATCGTAATGGTAGAAAAGCGAATTCACAAAGCTCTCTGGCGGAACGCTAACTTGGTTATTGAATAACTTAATAGACTCAATGTACCGCTGTCGCGCAATGGCGATTCGATTTTCAGTGCCTTCTAGCTGCGCTTGTAAATCACGAAAATTTTGATCAGCTTTCAAATTCGGATAATTTTCGGTGATCATGAGAAGCTTACCCAGGGCTTGCGAAAGTTCTCCTTGCGCCGACTGAAACTCTTTTAATTTCGCCGCAGATACTTTTGTCGGATCAATCGTCACTTGCGTAGCACGAGCACGTGCGGCGACAACGCCCTCGAGCGTTTCTTTTTCATGACTGGCATAACCCTTCACAACATTCACTAAGTTCGGGATCAAATCGGCGCGACGTTTATATTGATTGGTCGTTTCAGCCAGAGCCGCATCGACTGCATTTTTTGCTTGCGGAATAGATCTCAAACCACAACCTGCGATCAGTGGCAATGTTAAGATGAGTAATAGTTTTTTCATAAAAATTTTCTCCTTATCAAAAGAACTTTGACGATAACATGAAATAAAATTAAATTTTACTTTCGTTGGCACGTTGAGTCTTAAAAAGGTTACCACGTACCTTATAAAAGTCGGCGGGGTTAAGACTTGCGCCGCCGATTAGAAATCCGTCTATATTGGGCTTTTCGGCGAGCCCCTTTGCATTATCTGCCTTCACACTGCCACCGTATAGAATAGATGTGCTCTCGGCTACTTTAGAACTGATTATTTTGCCAAGTTGCTCTCGAATAAATTTGTGTACATCTTCAGCTTGCTCAGGAGTCGCCACTTTGCCCGTGCCTATAGCCCACACGGGCTCATAGGCTACAACAAATTCAGATGTTATGCCCATAAGTGCAACTTTTAATTGCTTGAGAACAACCTCTTGTGTTTGATTCGATTCACGCTGCGCGAGCGACTCGCCTATACAGAGCATGGGAGTCAGACCGGCTGCAATCGCGGCTTGCACCTTTTTATGACAATCTTCATCTGTTTCATTAAATAATGTGCGCCTCTCACTGTGCCCAATAAGCGCATATGTAGAGCCAATCGACTTAGCGGCACTGGGTGAAATCTCACCAGTGAACGCTCCGCTATTTTCATAATAAATATTCTGCGGACCAAACTCTATTGGCAAATCACCAATCGAATCATGAAGTGTCACTAAGTTATAAACGAGAAAAAAAATTAACGTTTTAAGTTGATCGGCAGCCGCTCCATTATCTTTTAAAGACTCATTATGATTTAATGAAAAGTCCGAAGATAAAAGTTTACGAAATTCTTCAATAAACGCTTTTGTCTCATCAGGAGTTTTATTTAACTTCCAGTTACCTGCGCAATATTTGATTCTTTTCAAAATAGGTGTCTCCCCACTCACATTAGCTCAAGTATTTACAAAAATATTCGCCCGCCTCACTTGCGAAGTGCCTCTATGCCGGGGAGCTTATCTCCTTGCAGAAACTCTAAGCTAGCGCCACCACCGGTTGAGATATGCGTCACCTTGCCACCAAAACCTGAGGCATTAATAGCTGCAGCTGAATCACCACCACCGACGATAGTTGTAGCACCCTCGAGTTCTGCTAACGCCTTGGCAACAGCATAAGTACCACCGGCGTAAGCCATATTTTCAAAAATCCCCATTGGGCCGTTCCAAAATACAGTTTTCGCTTTGGCCAACTCTTTGCGAAAGAGTTCAGCAGTTTTAGGCCCAATATCTACACCAATTAAATCGTCATCAATGGCGACAGTCGGAGTCACGCGCATCGAATCGACGTCATCAATACTTTTCACAACTTTATGATCCACGGGCAAAATAATCTGCTTACCCCGAGCCTTCATTCGCTCAATAAGTTCAGCCGTGTATTTTAATTTATCTTTTTCTACGCGAGAACCACCAA
>JAGRAK010000287.1 GCA_020434645.1 Bdellovibrionales bacterium
GATCACCCTATGGGACAATCAAAGCAATTTAGCGGCCAGCGTGGTGAGCATTTTAGACTCTGCTCGTGTGATTTAGATGTCCGGGAGATAAACTTGGGTTGATTCTCGGACTACTGTTAACCAGAGACCGCCACATTCAGTTACAACTTATATTGATATCTGCTGTCGTCATCAAGGTCACATCAACGCCCCTCCAGGTTTTGTCAAGCCATAGCTTGACAAAACCTGGAGGGGCTACGGAGACCCACTCGCAGTGCGCCTATGATCAGCTAGATTTAGAACCTATGGTTGATAAAAAGATTGGCTTAATTACTAATTAAACGCTGGACAGATACGTATATGCTTTAGTGAGATAAAATTGAATATCCAGGATGAACGCCGTAGCCTTGGGCTGGAACTTTTAAGATACGCAATCACGGCATTATCAACCTGGTGCCGCCTCAACTCCCCATCAGTTTTTGTAAATCCAAAACTTGACAAAAACTGGAGTGCGAAAAATCAGGCGCGTCTTGACTCAGTCGATGGGCGCCTGGCATGTCCATTGCTATGACTTAAAGCAGTTTAGCGCCGCCGTATTACGAGATAAACCCGAGAATGTAATTATTGAAATCAAGGTTATGAACCCAGATGGCCAGGGCTATGAGACCCAAGAAGATGCTGCATATGCCGCCTATGTCGACAGCTATAATAATGAAAAATTTTTGAACACATCTGAAAAAGAAGAAATTATAGGTCTGCTCATCCAAATCGAGAAGAATGGGCTCACGAGATACTATTATACAAGTGCAGGTATCACAAAAATAAATGCCATTACAAAAATTCGTACTGACATACCTGATGAATGGCTGTCTATGGGTTTAAAAATTGCCGGCGGTTTTCACTCTCATCCATATAACCCTGATATAAGAGAAGCCTTTTCTGACGAAGACAATCAGATCAACGGAACATACCCTATGTTTTTACGCACAGCCAAAGGTGGATTTAAGGTGCTCGAGAGGCACCTTCCTTTATTTGATAAGCCTGTTGGTAAAAATTTATGTCCAGAAGTTAGTGCAGGGTACTGCCTTGATCCCCATCCCAGCGTGCCATAACAACGTGCCGCAAGGTCGCCTCCACCAGGCCACCTAGCAACTGCATCCACTCAACCGGTGCCAGCTCAACCTAGGCTTGCTCAGCCAATATTTCTTTTAGCTCAGAAAGAATATCTGAATATTGCGGCACTGAATTGTCTTCGAGATTGGGGTGGAGCCCGATGCCCGGTACATTTTTGCCGGCGAGAACGCGGGGGCGGGCGTGAATTTCGTAAAATAATTCTTGGGTCACACGATAAGCTAAGTGCTCACCAAAATTTGTGACTTCAGTGTCTTCGTTTACAAATAAAACACGACGAGTTTTTAAAATAGAATTTTTAACGGCTTGCCAATCATAGGGGTAAATTGAACGGAGATCGATAACTTCAACAGCTACGCCACTCTCAGCGCGCAAATCATCAGCGGCCTTCAAACAAATAGGCATTGTGCGACCATAGCTGACCAAAGTGACAGCATCACCCTCACGACAAACCTTTGCTTTACCAATAGGCACACGAAAACTCGTATCCAGTTTCGGCCAATTGGGCTTCCAGCTTGTGCGGTCACCAATCGGTGCGTCTATCATAGACTTTAATTCTTTCTCACTCTCAGGCTCACCTGGCAAAAGCTCCTCACCTCGCACACGCATAAGCGCCTTCGGCTTTAAAAACATAACAGGGTTCGGATCTTCAATCGCTGAAAGCATAAGCCCATAAGCATCAAGAGGTGTAGATGGAGTCACGATTTTCCAACCCGGAAGACGTGATGCCCAAGCATCAAAACTATGAGAATGATAAATAGAACCACGTATGCCCGCACCCACTGGCGTCATCAAAACCAGCGGCATATTGTAATTGCCGTTACTCACCCAATGAGTATTGCCTGTGATTTTTAATAAATCGATGGTGTTAAAAATGTAATCACAAAATTGAATTTCAGCGACACAGCGATCACCCGTAAGTGCTATACCCATCGCACAACCCACTATGCCGCGCTCATCAAGGGGCGCGTTCCAAGCTGTTTTCAAACCTTGAGTGGCTGTGAAAACTCCACCTAGTGGTGCACCAACATCTTGACCAAAAATATCTTTTACACCAAGTTTACTTTCACCAACATGAAGAGCCATGCGAATCGCTTGAGCCATATTCGCCATTAGAATTTTCTCCAATCAGCGTTTTCATTATTTACATAAACGTGCTTCCAGATATCCTCCGGCTGCGGCACTGGCTCTCCACGCGCTTGCTCTTGAGCGGCCACACCTTCAGCTTCGTACTTATCATAAATATTTTTAATTTCTTCTTCAGAAATTAAATCATGCTTTAATAGTTTTTCTGAAAATATCTTCAGACCATCTTCTTCAGGAATGAAACTCGCGCCCGATGCTGATGAGTGGCCATAAAGCCTAGAAACCTTAGCCTCCATAAGAACTGGCTTTCCGGTCTTACGAATATAAGCCAGTTCTTCTTGCAAACGAATGTAAGTCTCAATGGGATCATTGCCGTTTATAACCGCTGTCCGCATATTAAAAGCTTTGCCGCGATCAGCGACATGAGTTTCACCGTGCTGACCTTCAAATGCAGTTGAAATTCCCCAACCATTATTTTGAACAGTGATCAGCATGGGAAGCTCCTGCCCTTTGCGCGAAGCCCATACCAAACAAAAGAAAAAA
>JAGRAK010000288.1 GCA_020434645.1 Bdellovibrionales bacterium
CATTTGATACACCAAGCGCTGTATCTTCTTTTTTAAATAAATTTAAACCCAAAGCTCTACTGGTCGCTAGAACAGATGTCTGGCCTGAACTACTATATCAAACCCATAAAAGAAAAATTCCAGCTTTGCTTTTTTCGACAACTTTTAAACCTCTTACTGGCTTTCGACTTTTATTAAAGCCTTACTACAAGATGCTCTTTGATTTTTTTGCAGATATTTATGCTGTTTCAGCTGATGATAAATTTCAGATTCTCCAAACTCATACAAAGACCTCGGTTCATGTTTTTGGCGACACTCGTTACGATCAAGTGCTCTTTAGAAAGGAGCACCCAAAAGATCTAAAATTGAATTTACTAGAAAAGGGAAACTCCCCCATTTTGATTGCTGGCTCAACCTGGCCTGAAGATGAAAAGGTGTTACTCCCCGCAGTAAAAGATCAATTACTAGATAATAAATTGCGCTTAATTCTCGCGCCTCACGAGCCCACACCTCAGAGAATTTCTGATATAATAAATCAACTTCAATCCATGAATATAAAAAGTGACCTCTATACAAAATCAGATAACTTCAATAGCCCTGTTTTGATTATAGACTGCGTTGGCATTCTCGCTGATCTCTATACCCATGGTGATATTGCTTTTGTTGGCGGATCATTCAAAAATAAGATTCATAGTGTAATGGAGCCTCTCTGCGCAGGGCTGCCGACTTTAGTTGGCCCACACCACACGAATAACCGCGAGGCTACCCAATTTCAAAAAATTAGCATCTCAGATACACTAACTGCAGTGACTCTGGTTCAAAATACCGGTGAGATTAAAAATCACCTATCGCAATTTCTATTATCACTTCATACACTTTCAAATATTAAAAAACTGATACAAAAAGAAGTCCACAGTCGTGCGCTCGCAACAGATAAAGTCATAACCTGGCTTAAGCATATTGAGCACCCCGAAACCATCAAGAGAGGAAGTTTAAATGAGCAAATTTCAGCCGATACGTGAATGGCCTAAAAAACCAATATTTAACACAGGTGATACACTTGTTATCTTTGGAGAGGTTTTCGAACGCGGATACGTAAATGGGATTATTGATGAAGCTAAATCTGCAGGCGTTAAAGTGATCTATTCTACTGTGGGTAGACGTGATGAAAATCAAAAATTACGAAAGCTATCTGAAGAAGAGCTTTCTAGTAAAAACCAATCCCCTTTAATTAATCTCCCTCTTGAGGCCGGCTTTGATCTTGAGCCTGCCGAAAATGGCATTAGCCCAGCAGATCAATTAAAAGATTACGGCCTCAAAGGATGGGAGGATGCACGTCTTGACTGGAACAGCATTGAAGACTCCTACAGACGGGGCACGGAGCGATTCCGCGCAACCACTGCTAAATACATGTCTCAACTAAAAAAAATGATTGATCCTAAGAAAAACCTTATTTTTGTTCATACAATGGCAGGCGGATTCCCGCGCGCGAAAGTGGTGATGCCTATTGCCAATCGCGTCTTTAAAGGCATTGGCCCTCGCTATTTATCTAGCCAAGTTTTTTGGGAGAGCGAAATCGGGAGACTTTGCGAAAAAAGCTTCAATGCCGTGACGGCTGAAACATTTAAACATTTAATAGACTTAAGCTCTGAAATCAGAAGCGAAATCACGCAAAACGGAGCACAAGTTGTTTACGCAGCCTACGGCTATCATGGCAACGAAGCTCTTATCGGCGATCAATACAAATGGTACTCATACTCTCCTTACCTTCAAGGTTTTGCAAAGTGCGAACTAGAAAATATAAGCATTCATTCACGCGCAAAAGGTATCTCTGCCACTGTATTTAATGTGCCTGAAATCTTAACCAATTCGAGCAGTATTTTTCTTGGGGTTGAAGTTGTGCTCTACCCCCTGCTACGCGCGTTAAAAAAAGAAGGCGCGAGTTCAGAGCAGGTAAGTGAGATTACCAGTACATGCCTAGAGAAACTAAAGCCCGAGATTAAAATTGAAGATATTGATAAAATAACCCAAGACTACCTAGCTCATCCGCTCGTGAACTCATGGCCAAAATTTGAAGGCTGGCCTCAACATAATAGCCCAGAACAAATGGAGCTGATGCGTAATGCTTCAACAAGCCTAATTGAAATGCATAAGGATCAAAAAAATCTCATTACAGCAGATTTGAGTGAAGTTGTATTTCGAGCGTGCGGAAAGATTATGTTTCATAAACTTGGTCAGACCACTGAGCCTGTTTTATGGATTGGTCACGATGCTGTAGCAAAGGCCACAGTTTAAATTGCTACAAATCAATGAGAAGTAAATATTGATATATTTACTTCTACTTTTCACAAGAGTTTTTTGTCCGTGAAGTCTCGGCTAGAACATTCAGAACTTTTAAAATAGCAAAGCGGTTAGCCGTAACTTCTGGCAGATTTTTTACTCCGGCAGCACTCGCCTCAGAAGCACTTAGATCTTTAGGTGTTGGCGGTGGCGGCAGCAATGATTTAAATTCATCTGGATCATCATTGAAAAACCAATAACGATACCATTGTAATTTTGCAAAATCCCACTTTGTTTCAGGCAATTTCTTTTCTTTAATTAAGAATACGTATATAGCCTTCAGCATGCTCACGCTAAATTTTTCACCAAGAGTATCTTGAATTTGTCTTGAAATATATCCATTGAAACGATTAAAGGCACTCATTACTTCTTTTGAATTTAATTTGCCATCACGGTCTATATCGTAAAC
>JAGRAK010000289.1 GCA_020434645.1 Bdellovibrionales bacterium
ATACCCGGCCAAAGCTCCAACCTCAGCGCTGTCTCGGGCTCCATCTCGAATACCTCGTATAAACTCGTCTGTTAGTCCCTTGATTTCTTTGGTCTTATTTTCGAAGACAAAACCACTACCCCGTTTAAGTGGAGCAATCTCGAGCTGGACAAGGGCAAAATGATTTTTACCTGCAACTTCACGCTGAAACTGACCAGAGCCTTTCGAAGAACTTGTAATAGTTTCACGATAAGACACCATTGGCTTACCGATGTTAGCATCCACTTTAAATTCTCGAAGCAAGCGATCGACCAGAATATCAAGATGCAGCTCACCCATTCCGGATAAAAGCATTTGAGCTGTTTCAGGATCTATTTTTACGCGACAAGATGGATCCTCTTTTTGCAAACGCTCGAGCCCCTGCACCATCTTGTCTTGATCTGCTTGGGACTTAGCCTCAATCGCGACGGATATTACAGGTTCAGGAAAATTAATAGACTCTAATAATACTGGACGACGAGTTTCACACAGAGTGTCACCTGTTGCTGTAAACTTAAGCCCAATAACTGCACCTATATCACCAGCCTTTAGTGATTGAATTTCTTCTCGAGAATTGGCGTGTAATTTCACTAATCGCTGGATGCGCTCTTTTTTTCCCTCGCGAGGGACGAGCAATTGCATGCCTACATTTACGGTTCCAGAATAAACACGGATGTAAGTGAGTGTTCCCGAGAAGGGATCATTTGCAATTTTAAATGCTAGCGCGGCTACCGGCTCATCAAAATCAGTTTTACAAATAATTTGCTTATCGGGACGCTCAGGATCATGACCAATGAGAGGAGGCGTATCGAGTGGGCTTGGCAAATAATCAACAACCGCATCAAGGAGTGGCTGCACACCTTTATTCTTAAAAGCAGAGCCACACAAAACAGGTGTCGCCTTCAATGTCAAAGTGGCCTTTCTTAACGCCGCTTTAATTTCTTCTACGCTAAGCTTTTGGCCCTCTACGTATTTCTCTAATAATTTATCGTCAAACTCAGAAATTTTCTCGATCATTATCTCGTGCCGCTGATTGGCCTCTTCAAGAAAAGCATCAGGAATAGGAGTAACACTAAATTCAGCCCCCGTATGAGAGCCGCTCCATATGTAAGCCTTCATCTCAATAAGATCGATCATTCCTGAAAAATCATTTTCAGCACCGATTGGCATGTGAATAGCGATTGGATTTGCGAGCAACCGATCTTTTATTGTGCCAACGCTCATATCAAAATCGGCACCAACACGATCCATTTTATTAACAAAACAAATTCTAGGAACTTTATGCTTATCAGCCTGTCGCCATACAGTTTCAGACTGGGGCTCAACGCCGTTCACTCCATCAAAAACAGTGACGGCTCCATCTAGAACTCGAAGTGAGCGCTCAACCTCAATCGTAAAATCAACATGTCCCGGAGTATCGATTAGGTTTATTCTATATTCTTTCCACGCGCACATTGTGGCTGCAGAAGTAATGGTAATGCCTCGTTCTTGCTCTTGAACCATCCAGTCCATAACGGTGTTTCCGTCATGCACTTCACCCATCTTGTGGCTTTTACCAGTATAGAAAAGAATACGTTCTGTTGTTGTGGTTTTGCCCGCATCAATGTGGGCCATGATCCCAATATTACGCGTCCATTTAAGTTCTTCGACGGATTTGGGATCAGACACTGAATACTATTACCAATTGAAGTGTGAGAATGCCTTGTTTGCATCTGCCATTTTGTGAATGTCTTCTTTTTTCTTAATGGCATTACCACGATTATTATATGCATCCATCATTTCGCCTGCCAAACGTGCAGCCATAGTCTTTTCACCACGCTCTCGTGAATAGGCCACGATCCACTTCATTGCCAAAGCAAGCCGACGGGTCGGTCGCACATCTACAGGAACCTGATAAGTAGCTCCGCCCACACGACGTGATCTCACCTCTAATGAGGGCTTGCAGTTTTCAATTGCCTTTTTAAATACAGCAATGGGCTCTTCTCCAGGAACTTTAGTTTTTAGCTCATCTAGAGCTCCGTAAAAAATACCTTCAGCCACACCCTTTTTGCCATCATACATGATCTTGTTCACAAACTTAGTGACGTTAATATCGTGATGTACTGGATCTGCTGCTACTTCTCTTTTTACACTTTTTTTACGACGAGCCATTTTATTTTATTCCTTTAATACAAAAAATTAATTAAGCTTTTTTAGGACGTTTAGTACCGTACTTTGAACGACCCTTCATTCTATTTTGAACGCCTTGAGTATCTAATACGCCTCTTACGATATGATAACGAACTCCCGGCAAATCCTTCACACGACCACCACGAATCAAAACCACCGAGTGCTCTTGAAGATTGTGACCAATACCAGGAATATAAGAGTTCACTTCAAAACCATTTGATAATCTTACTCTCGCTACTTTTCTAAGAGCTGAGTTTGGCTTTTTAGGTGTTGTTGTAAATACGCGAGTGCAAACACCACGACGTTGTGGGCAGTTTGTAAGCGCTGGCGACTTTGATTTTGATTTTTGCAATCGTCGCGAACTACGAATTAATTGGTTGATTGTTGGCATCTATTCCTCTTTTTAATGTTCATTCTAAATCTAAACTTACAAATCTTACGCCTAATGTCGAGGCCGAGAAACTATCTCGACCCCTAAAATTTGTCAACTTACTGATTAACATGTGCTCCAGTTGTCGATGAGGCATGGCTACCCATTCC
>JAGRAK010000028.1 GCA_020434645.1 Bdellovibrionales bacterium
CGGCTTGTGATTTCAGAGCTGAGCGCTAGTTTGGCACGTAATTCTTTTTTTCTAGTGCCTTCGTGAAAGTCGCGTATTAAAAAACACATACAAACTGAGCTCAATATAAAACATGACATTACTATCACAGAGTGAAGCTCAGTGGCGTTTGTTGTATTTGATAATGCGATGATAAAAAATGGCAAGTAGATACCAGCGGCTGTAGCAGCGTAGAATTTTCGTGTAAATGGTATGAAGGATAGACTGCCTATAGCTATCAGGTTTAGCCCTGCATAGTAACTCGTGCCAGGATCTGAAATTAAATAGATCATGGCATTTATTTCGAGTGCTAGAGCTATTGCGTAAACCGAGGCCAGAGCTTGGGCCTTTTTAAACGAGTTAATTTTTTTCACCAAATAATTCACGCTCAGACAGATGGGTATAGTCAGGGCGCGTATTGCTAAAAACTCCCACTTGAGTGCTGGGTAATACAAAATATCAGCGAACCAGAAAAGCGAGAAAAGTGGAATAGCCATCCAATGTGATGTCACATGTAGTATGGCACGGATTTGTGTTAAACCCTCCTCCTGCCATAACTGATTAAACTCATCTGCTTCGTGTTTCATTTTTATTACATTGAACTCTTTTCTAGTCGTTTATTTCTTAATTACAGCGAACAAATTAATTCCAAGCTTTTCTTGTTCGACTTCGACGCTGCTGCCAGCATCTTTAAATAGATTCATCATGTCCTCGGGCGATCTGTATAGCAAATGCCACTCGAGAACCATTTCCATAAAAGGGCGTGATGGATTATTTTTACTGAAGTTGCCAATTATAAGTGTTCCGCCTGGGGCTAGTCCTTCGGCAAGACGTTTGCCCGCCACTTGGGCAACGGGATCAGAGAAGTAATCAAAAAGCCCAGCTGTATAAATTAAGTCATATCCCTTTTCTGGAAGGCCTCGACCAATAATGTTTTTAATTGCAAGATTGTTGAATTTAAATTCATAGCCACTTCTAACAAATCGCTCAGTTGAAAAAAGTTGGCGTTGCGCGTGTTTTAAAGATTCTTCATCTTGATCAATACAAGTGAATTCAATATGCACGCCAGGGTAATCTTTGCATTCTTTTAAGAAAAGTTGTTGCTCCATGGCGGGTCCACTAGCTACAGCCAGTATGCGCAAATTTTTCTTTTTGCTGGTTGTAACCACTTGTTTAATTTTTTCTAAAAGATAGTACCCACGATTTTTAACGGCTTGTCCGGCGGGTTCATCAATAAAGTATTTATGAACACACTGATCATACAATGTTCGGCCAACCGGTTCGTTGCGATAGAGATGATTCATCATTTCGTAATCCCCGGCATATCCACGCGGCTTTGAGTACGCGCGGTGAGCAAAGGGGGCGTTGTAAATGAGCGGCCCAAGTTGAGCCTGAATAAATTCAATTGCGGCCTGGCGAGTAATGTCGTCAACACTTGCTAGAAGTGTTGGGATCTCTTGATAGTATTTTGGTATTAACTGGCCTAAAAATTCAGACATACTTTGCGCCACGGCTTGTCGATACTCAGAATTTTCATCAGCATTATCCACAGGCAAGTGCTCTTCAATTTTTGATATATTGTCTTTGAGAGTGCTTAGAAATGATTTCATTTCGAGCACTACCATGCGAACTTGCTGCGGCACACTTAATTGTTTTTTAAAGGCATCAACTGTCGCTGTTTTGGCATCACTTGCCGATTGCAGTGCATGAACACAGTCCATAGACACGGGGTCCCCGACGACTTCAAACGCATATACTTTTTCATTAAAGACAGACTCAGGATGAGCTTCTTCGCGCGCCAGGCGAACATTGGTTTTTTGAATTTCTATATTTTCATAGATCAATGCGACATTGTGAGTAGAATCTGTTTGTTTGTTGGTAGCAAAAAATTTTGTAACATTTTTTGCTTCAACTTCGTTGCAGATTATTGCCACTCCAAAATTGCTGACATTGACGACTTCAAGTTTTAGGTCACCAGCGAACATGTACATTTTCTTTGGTGGCACTGGTACCCGGTCTTGCCGCACTATTTTTTTTCGTGTTGAAGCACCCTCTTCAATTACAAACCCCTCTTGTTTCATGGCGGTTGTGGTGTTCGCGGCTGATGATGAATTCGACATGTTCTTCTCCCTGATGTTAGTTGTCTAACAACTTATCGGAGTCATAACATCGTGAGTTGACAGACATTAGTCGAGGTCTGCTGTCTAAATTGAGTAATAATATAGATCATGGCTGGTAGTAACCAGCCATTAGTCCTTGAAAGAAGTGCTTGGCGTTGATGCCGAGTACTTGTGTTTTGTAGCCGCCCTCTTGAATAACGAGGGTTGGTTTTTTAAGCGCGCCAACCAGGCGACCATTTTCTTCAAAATCCCTTGAGAGTAATTTCCATGTCCCGGTGGGATCTCCCTTTGCGGTGTCTAATCCAAGAGCAATAACGCAATACACGGGATCAAATTTTTGAATCTCAGCTATAGCAAGCCTTAAAGTTTTTAAGTAGCCGGCACCATCAATTGTGATATCGAGCGGGTAATTGATATTGAAGCCACGTCCTTTTTTTGCCCCGGTCTCTTCTTTAAATCCGGTGAAATGCGGGTAGGCATGCTCTGGATGACCATGAATAGAAATCGTTAAAACATCATCTCGTTCGTAGAAAATATTTTGCTGCCCATTACCGTGATGATAGTCAACATCAAGTATGGCCACTCGTCCATGTTTGCTTAAATGATGGGCGGCAATGGCTGTAGAATTCAGATAACAAAAGCCACCAAAAAATTTTCTTTCGGCATGGTGCCCTGGTGGGCGCACAAGTGCATATGAGATATTTTCTCCCGCTATGACTTGGTCGGCGGCAGTGAGTGCGCAATCGACGGCGGCGCGTGAAGCCAGAAAAGCATTTTGGTTGAGCGGCGAGTAGGTGTCCATGCAATAATATCCGGCCTTAGCCTCGAGACTTACTGGCATTCGTGCTCTATTTCGAATCGGAAAAACATCAGGGTAAAATGTTTTTGTCCCGACAAATTCGCAAATTTCTTTTAAAAATTTGTAATAATCTGGGCTATGCACTTCTGTGATGTGAGAGTCTGGATACTTTTTAGATTTTATATACTCAAAGAAATCCATTTTTTTAAGTTCTGAAAGTATCGCGTCTACACGAATGGGCGACTCAACATAGCCCTTGTCTTTTACGTGGTGAATCTTATGCAGGGGGTTCACTGTCACTGGTATTTTCTGATCGTTAGGGACGTCCTTTTGATTAAAAGTCGACTGGGTTTGTGGGTGGGGATTAAATTTAGTTACTTCTTCAAAACAGCTGCGCGACAAAGAGCTCACGACCTCATTGATATATGCATTTGAGCACTTCTTTGTGGTGTGGCTAACCAATATGGCTCTAATAACCTTTTGAGATGTTTTTAGGTCTAACTTAGATTTATGGTTATTATCAAAGAGTAAGTGGAGCGAGGATTTATCGCCGCGTTCTTTTTCATACAAAGAATTTTTCAGCTGAGTAGCCCCGAATCTTTGATAAAAATTAAGCCTAATTTTATTTTGTTTTTGCTCTTCATCACTGGCGCAAAATCTTCTCTCAATAGTTTCGCACTCCAAAAAAATTCCAATTGATTTATTAAGCAGAGATTGCTCTTTAATTCTTGAGTAAAGAGCTGCGCCAATACCACGACTCGGGTTTTTTTTAGATGAGGCGATGTAATCTATAAACATAAAGTTTTCTTTTAGAAACTGAGAGGCGATGGCCGCTCCGGCTACGACCCCATTTTTTTCAGCTACAAACAGGTAGTGTGTGTACTTGTCGCTGCTATTCACAGTGACCCTGTGAATTAAGTCATCTAAATAACTGGCTTTCATGTAGGGAAACTGTGACAGGAGAAGCTCTTTCACTGATTTAATGATCTGCAAGGTATGAGGGGTCGAATGATCAAATATTTGGCGTATTTTAAATGAAGAAATAGCAGATCTCCCAGTGGTGAAGGTGGCTTGCGAACATATCTAAGTTTATTGATGATACTTGTAGGCGGGATACTTTCAAGAAATAAAAGTGTCATATTGGTGACGAACGTCATACGCCTTTAGGCTCAAAATGCTTCATGATCACTAGCTGCGGAGGGTTTATGGGGACAGTTATAGATTTTAGAACTTTGAATACTCGTTTTTGTACTAGCCTTGTATTTGCGGCATTTGAGGGGTTGCGTGACGGTGAAATGTTAAAGGTCGTGAGCGGTGAAGAGCCTCTAGATTTAGAAAAGCAGTTTAAAGAGGCTAATATATCGAATGCTCATCTGAAAGTCGTTCAGCCCGCCGCCGAGGTTTGGGAGTTGAATATTTACAAAATGGATAAGAATAAGGTGGGGTGTTGTGGTGTTTGTGGCTCTTGAGCTTATTGGGCTGAGGTTTTGCTAGACTACATAATCGATCTGAACTAGCTTCCTTCGCATTAGCGAAGGATCATTTATGGGATTTGATAAAGAAAATGGATTAAGGGCGGCCTTGGTGGAGCTTTCAAATTTTCAAATATTTTCAGATTTAGATTCGAGCACAATTGCGAGCTTGTGCGAGGGGGGATCGGTCGTATTGTCTTCTCACCGAGAAGCTCTATTTGAAGCCGGGGCTCAAGCTAAATATTTTGGTGTTGTGTTAAGTGGGGCATATAAGTTGTCGCGTCCGTCGCCCAATGGAGATGATACAATTATTCACTTCTCAACTCCAGGAGACGTTGTGGGCGCATTTATTATGGCACAAGATAATCCAAAATTTCCAGTTACCGCACGTGCAATGGGGCCTTCACGTTTTCTGAAAATTCCACGCGAAAATTACTGCTCTCGCTGGAAAGAGCGACCGGAACTTATAATTAAAATTCAAAATTTACTCTCAAACAGAATGACCCAAATGCACATAGCGAAAACAATGCAGAGATCTACGCTATCTGCAAAGGTGGCCGCTTTACTCATAGATCTTGTGAATCGAGAGACGGAGAGTAAAGATGAAGCCATCTTGCCGCTTCCGCTGACTCGAAAAGAAATAGCCGACAACCTTGGCTCATCTGTTGAGTCTGTCATTCGGGTTATGAGCGAGTGGTCAAAGCAAGGCCTGATTGAAACGAATGATCAACACATAAAAATATTAAAGGTTGATAAAATTATTAATGAAATCGGGGACGGATCCTTATAAAATATTATTTCCACTTGGCGGGGTGCTGGGCTTATTCGGGGTTGCCCTTTGGCCGCTGTTTACCTATGGTTTGATCACTTTTTACCCGCGCCAGTCGCACGCTTCGATTATGTATTTTGGTTTTCTGTGGTCATTTGTCGCTGGGTTTATGATGACAGCTATACCCAGAATGACTCAAGCTGCAAAAGCGAATACTTTCGAAGTTGCCGGCGCAGTACTTCTTGTCATAATACAGGTTGCCGTCAGCGTAGTGTTGTCATTTAAGGCTTCTGTTTTTGTTTTCATTTTGCAAAGTGTGTTTTTGATCATCTTTGTGCTGCGGCGATTTTTACTACATAAAAGAGTGCCGTTCTTTGGTGTCTTATTTATACCGTTTGCATTCTTTCAAGCATTTGCAGGTGCAGTGGTCTATCTTGTGTGGAGACCGGATCCTTATGTCTTTTTTTTACTGTCAGGTGAAGCTTTCATTTTAAATCTCATTCTAGGGGTGGGAAGTCGATTGATTCCCGTGATTTCAAGATTGCCCAATGCTGTTATGCCGGATGTGGCAACGCCAGATAAAAAATTGGCAACTTATTTAAGTTTAGCACTTATTTTAAATTTAAGTTTTTATGTGCAGCTTTTTTATTCGCAGCAAATGGGTTTGATTCTGCGCTTAGCCGTGATTCTTTGGGTGGCGTTCAGAGTTATTAAAATTTACTTAAAATCAGAACAGAATACTCTGTTGGGCTGGGGATTACGCGCGGGTTTACTTTTTTTATTGAGCTCATACTTGGTCAATTTATACGAGGGGGCTATTCATTTACCAGCTCAGCACCTACTTTTCATTGGAGGATTTACTCTTATTACATTGATGGTGGCAACACGAGTAGTGCTAGCTCATGGCGGAGTAAGTTTAGATTATGAACTCAAATCTAAACGTATTTTTATAATTATTTTATCAGTTAGCATGGCCGCTATTTTGCGCTATTTGGCAGGTGTTAATATTTTGGGGCACTTGATGCTTCTTGCCGTAATATTTTTAGCCGTGGCGCTTTTGTTGTGGCTACGAAAGACTTTAAAGGTCCACATAGAAAGCTTGAGGATGCTATGAGTTCAGATGACAAAGTCAGCATTGAGCCTTATTTTTTGGGGCCGAAGTCAGAAAATGAATACAGTATACGAGAGAAAATCCAGCAGACGCTCGATCACTGGTTTCAGTGGAGAAAATCTCTTTTTGAAGACGATCCGCCGGCAATTAATAAACAGATGCGAGAATCCTCAGATTATAAAGCAAAGCAGCAAAAAATTTCTGAAAGCCTTGAGCTTTTAAATGAACTTCTCGAAGCGGAGACTCCTACTTATACGCCAAGATATATCGGACACATGGTTTCTGAAATTTCGCTTCCGGCCATTCTAGGTCATTTTTCAGCTCTTTTGCATAATCCGAATAACACCTCAGCTGAAGTGGCTCGAGTAGGGAGTCAAATTGAAAAAGAAGGCATCGGTATGCTTCTTGATCTTGTTGGGTATAATTCTGAATTGGGCGGTGGGCATTTCACATCAGGGGGAACGCTGGCTAACTTTGAGGCTATTTGGCGAGCCAGATTTCGTCTTGATCACTGGCTGAGTCTTGCGCTTTATCTTGTAGATAAAAAAAATATACCACTTGATATCTTTTCAGTGTGTTCAATGGGTTGGGATACTTTTTATGCAAAGGTGCAAGAGTATCAAGTAGAACTAAATGACTTGCGTGCTTATAGCTTGGCCGCCGGGAACCCATGGCGAGTCGCAAATATTATCGCACGAAATTCATCTCGCCCTTTTTTAGGTCCAGTACTGCTCATACCAGGCAACAAACACTTCTCTTGGCAAAAAGGCTGTAATCTTTTTGGGTTCGGCGAAGAGGCTTTATGGAGTATTCCGCTTGATAAACATGGGCGTCTGAATGTTGAAGAGCTTGAGAAGCTTATTTTAAAAGCCCACGCTGAATCTCGACCAATTATAATGGTTGTTAGTGTTGCGGGTACGACTGAGACGGGAGTGCTTGATCCTGTAGATCGAGTGCAAGACGCCCTTGATCGTTTTAAAAGTGAGCGAGGATGGGATATTTGGCACCATGTTGATGCGGCCTATGGCGGATTCATGTGCGCATTAAATCATCATTCTAGTGTTGCCTCAGAAATTTTAAGTGAGGGGCAGGCGGCTGCACTTCGAGGAATCGCAAGAGCAAGTTCTATAACTATGGATCCTCATAAAATGGGGTATATTCCTTACTCCTGCGGTGCTTTTTTGGTTCCTGATGAAAAAAACTATGTCGTCTCGCAATTTAAAGCGCCCTATTTGCAAAGGCAGGATATAAAAATGAGTAAGTGGTCTTCAACTATTGAGGGCTCGCGAACAGCATCAGGCGCGGCCGCGACATGGCTTACGGGTAAGAGTTTAGGTTTTTCGAGTGCTGACTTTGCGGGGCTTATTGCCAGCACATTTAAAGGCTGCCAAGATTTCAAAAAAGAATTGAGTCAGACTTACTCTTGGGTGCGCGTACTCGAGCCAAGCGCAACGAATATTCTTTGTTTTTCAGTTGCGACAAATGGTCAAAAACTATCAGTTGCAAATGCACAAACGCTGGGTCTTTTTGAGAAAATTGCTTTGAGCCCAAACTTTTCTGTTTCTAAAACTGTGATGGCCAATTTTGAATATGGCGCCGCTATTTCAGCCCATGTTGAAGGCTATGGCGGAGAGATTGACACGGATCATTTGCTACTTATTCGTTGTGTTTTTATGAACCCTTTTTGGCGCAAGTCTGCTCTGGGTTTGAAAGTTAGGGCGGCTATGATAGCCGAAATTGGTGAGCTGTCTGGTATGAATTGTTAGAATATGAATAGGGCACATGTATCCGTTGCATCGTTGTTGGTTAGATTGAATTATGTTCGTAATTCAACTTATTAACAACGAGGTTAAAATGAAAATCCCGATATTTAAAAAAGCATCTATTGCACTGAGTGTTGTGTTAGGTCTTCACATAACTGTGACTGCCTCCGCAGCAGATTCTACGAACTGGTACGATCGGGTGAATTTGGGCGGTGATTTTCGTTTACGTCATGAATATATAGACCAAGGGCAGGTGGATTCAAATAATCAACGCCAACGAATTCGCGCAAGAGTTAAAATGGATGGCAAAGTAAATGATGATGTAAAATTAGTTTTTCAATTTGCAACGGGCACTTTTGAGACCGTTTCGACAAATCAAACCTTAGACGAAAGCTACACGAATAAGCATTTTGATCTTGATATGGCTTATGTAGACTGGGCAGCAACTCCAAATACCAAAATACTTGCCGGTAAGGTTAAAAATACTTTTTTTGTGCCAGGCGGGAGCGAACTACTTTGGGACGCTGATGTCACACCCGAGGGTTTAACTGTAAATTGGGCTGGTGAACCAAATGATGGGCACTCGCTATTTGTAAACTTGGGTCAGTATTGGTTTGAAGAAAGAGATGCTGAGGGCGCAGCTCCACATGCCGACACGCTTCAGTACTCCGCGCAGTTGGGTATGAACTGTGAGATGTCTGGCAATAAACTTGTCGCGGGTCTTGGATATCATGCTTTTTCAGCGATAAAAAATCATGCTGTCCCGACTGTCGGTGGTGCAAAGGGCAATTCGGTTACTGGCGGTCTCTATGATAATGGTTTTAATCTTGCTGAAATTTTCGCAACTTATGACTTTGAAGTGTCGAGTCGCGCTATGCAGATTTATGCCAATTATATTTCTAATAGCGACCCTTCTGATGAAAACAAGGCCTATTTAGTTGGCTTTACGCTTATGAAGCTTAAAGAAAAAGGTGACTGGACGTTAGGGTACAGCTACCGAAATGTTGAGCGCGATGCTGTAATTGGGGCATTAAATGATGGGGACTTCGCAAATGGCGAGACCGATAGTCGTGGTCACCGCATACAGATGCAGTATCAATTAGCCAGTTCAGTAGTGGGAGCGGCAACCTATTTAAAGGGTGAGCGCAATGTAAGCGGTTATACTGGTGCAACTGTACCAGAAGGTGCTGACTATACTCGCGCCCAAATCGACTTTATGTTTAAATTCTGAGTCTAGGCTCAGAATTTAAACATATCTAGTTTTAAGCCCAGATCATATTTAAATAGCAGATACCCTATGACTCATATCATAGGGTTCTATAGAGTTTCCTTTGTAGGTTATAGCTAATCAAATTAAGGGAGCTTTCATGAAAAAAAACATATTTCTTATTTTAATAACCGTATTATTTTCGGCAAGTGGCTTTGCCGCTAAGCCTATTGAGGCCGTACTGACAGATGCACCAAATGTACCGCCACCACTCAATCGTCGACCAGGCAAGGTTATTGTTCGCCTTGAAACCAAAGAGCTATTAGGTCGACTGGCTGACGGTGTTCAATATACGTTTTGGACATTTGGTGGACAGGTCCCGGGTAAATTTATTCGTGTGATGGAGGGTGATGAAGTTGAATTTCATTTATCAAACCATCCCTCAAGTAAAATGCCACACAATATCGATTTGCATGCTGTAACTGGACCTGGCGGTGGCGCAGAGGCCTCATTTACAGCTCCTGGTAAATCGAGCGTGTTTTCATTTAAAACACTTAACCCAGGCCTTTATGTCTATCACTGTGCCACAGCACCAGTGGGTATGCATATTGCCAACGGCATGTATGGTTTGATTTTGGTTGAGCCAAAAGGTGGCTTACCAAAAGTGGATAAAGAATATTACGTTATGCAAAGTGAATTCTATACTAAGGGTAAAAATGGCCAGGCTGGTATTCAACCATTTAGTATGGAGAAGGCTCTCACTGAAATTCCAGACTACGTTGTATTCAACGGCTCAGTAGGCGCGATGACGGGTGACAAAGCGATCACGGCAAAAGTGGGCGAGAAGGTTCGATTATTTGTTGGTAACGGTGGTCCGAACCTTGTTTCGTCATTTCACGTTATTGGTGAAATTTTTGACAAAGTTTATGTAGAGGGCGGAACTAAAACAATTAATGAAAATGTTCAGACGACTCTTATCCCAGCTGGTGGATCTGCAATAGTGGATTTTAAAGTAGAAGTTCCAGGAACTCTAATTCTTGTGGATCACTCAATATTTAGAACCTTTAATAAGGGTTCACTTGGTATGTTAAAAATAGCAGGTGAAGAAAATAAAGAAGTTTATTCTGGTAAAACAGGTGATGAGGTTTATTTGCCTGAAGGTTCAGCTATACAAAGTATAGATACGGGCAAAGCGAAGGTGGTATTAGCCACAACAACTGCTGAGCGTATTGCTTTTGGTAAGCGGACTTTTGAGAGCAATTGTATGGCTTGTCACCAATCTGATGGGTCAGGTATTGCGGGAGTTTTCCCTCCACTTGCAAAATCTGATTTTTTGAATGCTGATAAGAAAAGAGCCATTCGAGCTGTAACCAGTGGGCTGTCAGGCAAAATCTCCGTAAATGGCAAAGAGTACAATGGCGTTATGCCAGCTCAGAATTTAAGTGACGAAGATGTAGCCAATGTATTGACATTTGTGTACAGCTCTTGGGGCAACTCAAAACAGGTTGTGACGCCTGCGCAAGTAAAGGCGGCTCGTAAGTAGTTTTAATATTTTTAATTATTATGATTTTTGTTTCATAAAGTTAGGCAAGATTTGTGAGAACAATAAATAAAAGATTCATTCAATTGTTTTTTGTGTTCACACTTCTTGTAATAGTATCTGAGCCATGTTTGGCGACCACTCAAAAAAAAATCACCGGCGGTAAGTTCAAACCCCTTCTGGGTTCTGGTAAAATTGTAAGAGTAGATGACTTCTACATAGATGAAGCACCAGTGACCAATTCTGATTTTCAGAAATTTATTGAGAAAAATAAAGAGTGGGGTAAAGGCAAGCCCATACGTCTATTTGTTGACTCAGGTTATCTTGAGCACTGGAGTAAAGAGAACGAGGTTGGCAGTTCGAATTTGAATAATTCTCCGGTAACGAATGTTTCATGGTTTGCGGCAAAGAAATACTGTGAATCGTTAGGTTTAAGCTTGCCGACCACAGAACAGTGGGAGTATCTCGCTCAGTTTGGTCCGGTCGGTCGTGATAAAAATGTGAAAGAGATTATTCTTCAGTGGTATTCAAAACCAACGCCAGCCGTATTGCCATCGGTAAAATCAACTTTCAAAAATAAATTTGGTGTTTGGGATGTGCATGGGCTTATTTGGGAGTGGACTCTTGATTTTAACACAAGCTTTGTCACGGGCGAGTCTCGCGGTGATACAGCGCTTGAAAAATCTATGTTTTGTGGCAGTGGTGCCGCTCGCGCTGTTGACCCAGGTGACTATGCTGCATTTATGCGTTTTGGACACCGAAGCAGTTTAAAGGGTCACTACACTGGTAAAAACTTAGGTTTTAGGTGCGCAAAAGGGGTGAAGAAATGAAAGCCAAGCTATTACTGATCGTGTCTATTCTGCTTCTCACAACAAATTTATTATCAGCGAACTTATCTGAGGATTCGCTTTATAATCTTGATACAAAATGGACAAATCAAGACGGAAAATCAGTTCAGCTCAAAGATTATCTAGGTCAGCCTGTAATTCTCTCAATGGTCTATTTAACCTGTGGTTTTATGTGCCCCACTATAATTTCTGAGATTCAAAGTATTGAGGCGAAACTTGATAAGAAGATTAGAAAAGATGTGCGTGTTGTCCTCGTGTCATTTGATCCTGATCGAGACACTCCTGAGAATATGAAAGCTTATGCAAAAAAACGAAAGCTTGATCCTTCAAAGTGGGTTATGCTGACAAATAAAGACGATTCTAAAATCCGAGAGCTGGCGGCGGTACTAGGGTTCAAATATCAAAAGACC
>JAGRAK010000290.1 GCA_020434645.1 Bdellovibrionales bacterium
CACTAAATCTAGCTGGTAACGAAGTCGTCTAATTGTTTTAAAAATTTAAATCTGATTTGAGTGAAGTTTTTCTGACTTTAATGCTGAGATAAACTTCATAAACCCTGAGGTTTGTTTTTCCATCAGCTTTGCAACAGCCTCATCTGTAATTTTACCGTCAACAAGAACATTGGTAATATTCGAGAGAAAAATTCTTTCAGGAAAAATATAGGCATTTCGATAGCCAAAAACTTGCTGCAAATGTTCAACTGGCCGCAGGCCACCCCAGCGAAAGCCAAGGCCAATAAAGGCAACAGGGCGGTACTCAAATGATTTTGGGTAGCTCCAGTGATCAATAAAATATTTTAAAGCGCCAGGCATTGAGCCATTGTACTCAGGAGTAATGATCACGAGGCCGTCGGCAGCATCAATCTTGGCAATTGCTTTTTGAATATCAGGGGGGAGCTCCTGGCTGCCATAGGGGGCGCTGGCCAACTCATTAAAGGGGAGTGTGGCGAGGTCAATAATTTCGGCATCATGGGTCTTATCTTTATAGAGGCGGAGTATATGCTCGGCCACTTGGCGAGTGCGTGAGTTGGGTCGGTTTGTTCCTGAGATTATGTAAATCATGTTCGCTCCAAAAAAAACGCAACCTAAAAAAGGTTGCGCAAATGGTACAATTATAAGTTTAGAAAAGTAAAGCGACTACTTTACAATTTTTTGAACAATCGCCGATGAAACGATCTGTGTAGCGAGTAGTTCAGTTCGGTAGTTTGTTGCACTTTTTAAATCAGAGAAAAGGCCCACGCTGACTCGGTACCAAGATTTTCCGTTCACGGTAGCCGGTACATAAAAGGCGCTGTAGCCTTTGCCCGTTAATTTTGCGGCTTGTTCTTTTGCTTCTACTTCAGTCGCAAATGAAGCGACTTGCACCGTGTATTTACCGATAGCCGTGGTGGCTACTGTTGGTAAAACATTTGATGGCGTGCGAACTTTTTTAGGATCAGCAGCTGGTGCTTGATCATGAGACACGCGATCTGCTGCTGAGCTTACTTTTGCTGCGGCTTCTTTATGCATCATTTTGGTGTGGTGAGTGTAACCTTCAGCATCTGGTGTGGGCGCTGCCATTTTTGCTGAATGATCAGCGGGTGCGGTGTGCTCACTTGCGACTTCACGTTCAGCTTGAACAAACTCCTCAGCGAGTGAGGCGACTTCTTCGTCTGATATTGGGGCTGTGGCTTCATCAACAGGCTCCATGTCGTGCGCGGCCATCTGAGTGTCAGTATTTGAATAATCAGCCTCAAGTGCTGCGCGACGAGAATCACTGTCGCTCACTTGCTTGCCGACGTATGTACCTACAGAAAATGAAAGTAGTGAAATAAAAAATATTAAGACCAACTTCACAGCTGTATCGGCCTTTGAATTTGCAGCAGACTTACTCATAATGACCCTCCCCCGGGACCTGAAATGTATTTATATATGTTATAGCCGGGAGGCTAAGCGGGTCAAATATTAGGAGGTCTTGACAAATGGTCGGGTCGGGTAAAATGTGGCCTATGATTGATTTAAAGAAAGCTGAAAAAGTAGCTCTTAAAGCCGCACTCCTGGGGCGCGAAGTTTTGCTGAGTTATTTCGGCCAACTATCTAATGTTGCTGAAAAAAATCAAGCGGGGTTGGTCTCAGAAGCTGATCTTGAGAGTGAACGCGTTATATCAGAATATATATTAAAAGAATTTCCTGAAACGACCATATTTGCTGAAGAGGGCAGTTACAATAAACCGGGCCAAAGCCCTGACATGCAAACTAGACAAAAGGGTGTGTGGTTAATTGACCCCTTAGATGGCACAACAAATTATGTTCATAAGTTCCCTATATATTGTGTCAGCATCGGACTCGAATATGCAGGAGAGTTGGTTGTGGCCGCATGTGATGTGCCGGCATTGAAGAAAACCTACACGGCTACTCGAGGCGGAGGAGCCTATGCTGACGGGCAGCGGCTCTCTGTCAGTTCGCAAAAAACTTTATCTGAATCACTACTTGCCACTGGGTTTTCTGCTTATGACATCACCCCCACTCAGCTTAAAATTTTTGGTTCACTTATGCAGGAAGTAAGAGGAGTTCGTCGTGCTGGGTCGGCCGCGTTTGATTTATGCTTAGTTGCCGAAGGCGTATTTGATGCCTATTGGGAGAAGAATTTGTCTCCTTGGGACACTGCCGCTGGCGCGTTACTAGTCACTGAGGCCGGTGGTGTTGTGACTACATATGATTCAGATTCATACTCACCATTTGATAAGACGATCGTGGCTGGTAATAAAGATATTCATGGGCTAGTCCGCGATAGAATTCAGCGCTTGTCCTTTTGACCTGTCAAAATTTTCTTACTGCAAGACATTAATTTTGTCGTACCCGTCGAGTGCAATAAAAATAAAAACCTGAATCACTAAGAAAATATCAATCATTCTGCACGGGACTGAAGTTTAGTCTCGCGCAAAGTCGAGTTGGCATCACTGTTGCTCCACAATGAAGTGTGGGGAGAGGCCTGTCTGGATAACTGACACAAGGTCATGTCTAGGTTTACTCAACTCTATCGTAATTTGAGGAGGCGAAAGTGGCAGAAGAAAAAGCAGCTCAAGAAGCTCCAGCGGCGGTGGCCGCGAGCGCATCACCTGGCGGCAAACCCGTACTATTTATTGCGCTTGCAGTTGTGAATATGCTGGTCGTGGCA
>JAGRAK010000291.1 GCA_020434645.1 Bdellovibrionales bacterium
CGCAAATAAAATTTGTGGACCGATGGATGGAACACTCTCAGATAGACTCCTTAAAATATTACAAAAACAAGGGATGAAATTTGTTTTAGGTGCGAAGACCACAGGGGCACGTGTTGCTTCAAATACAACCGTCGTCGATTTTGAACTTCTAAAAGACAACTCAAAACAGTCTATTGAATGCGATGTTGTCTTAGTGGCTGTAGGCCGAAAGCCCTATTCAGATAAACTTGGGCTCGATGCTCTCGGCATTGAAAAAGATGAGCGCGGCTTTGTGCAAGTCAATAAGCACTACCAAACCAAATACCCCAATATTTATGCTATTGGCGATTTAATACCTGGCCCAATGCTTGCCCATAAAGCTGAAGAAGAGGGTGTAGCTGTTGCTGAAATTATCGCCGGACACGCCGGACACGTAAACTACGAAACAGTCCCGGGAGTCATCTACACCTGGCCTGAGTTTGCAGCTGTTGGCCATACCGAAGAAGATTTGAAGAAAAATAACGTAGAGTACAATGTTGGCACTTTTCCATTTTCAGCAAATGGCCGCGCCCGTGCTGCCGCCTCAACTGATGGCATGGTGAAAGTGCTTGCGCATAAAAAAACAGATAAACTTCTTGGCGTTCATATTGTCGGTCCACGAGCCTCTGATCTCATAATGGAAGCCGTGGTCTGCATGGAGTTTGGTGGCTCATCAGAAGATCTAGCCCGATCATTTCATGCCCACCCCACGTTTGCAGAAGCCGTAAGAGAAGCCGCTCTTGGTTGTGAAGGCCGCACAAGGCAGATGTAGTCTATAAATTAACTTTGCGTACAGTCACTTGTGTGTTTGTAAATGTGGCAGCCCTAGGGCGTCGCAAGTACGAATGGCCTATGTATATATCTAGTTTCTGACCAGGCAAACTCCCACTATCGCCAACTTTGAAAAAGCCATCATGCTGCACATTACTGCCGTCAGGCATTGTCACTAAAGCACCATCTGCCTCTTCGATGTAAATCACATCACCATACTTCAAATGACTATGCTTACCTACGGCGACAGTGCGGTAAGGCCTTAAAGCCTGGCCTCGACTGCCTAATGGAGCTTTAGATGGACGAAAAGTAGCACAACCTAAAGGACGCTTTCGGTGCACTATGCACATGTTTTGCTCTCGCGGTGCACATTTTCTATTCGAGCTATGAAAAGTATAGTGATCAAGTTCACCACTTTGGCGCTCAATCGCGATTGCGCCCTCCATTGAGGCAACACAAAAATCATGTTTAGATATTTTAGGTCCACCACGAGTTGCGTTCACCAAAATATCAACCCCATCACGAACCTCTTTAGCGATAGGTGTGTGATAATGTGTAGTACGAAATTTTTGCGGCTCTTCTAAAGCTATTTCTTTCATCGGCCGCTCTATAGGATGCAGATCTTCTCTTGGCGCCATATTATTATTCGGAATACTAAAAAACGGTATTTTCACCGGCTGTTCTTTTCTAAATATATACTGGTACGAATCTGATCCAGAGCTGAGATATTCGTAATCTCTGATATCTAAAGGACGAGCAAAGCTTACAGCGGGCATGAAAAATAGAGCGACATATAATAATTTACATAAATTCATTTATATTCCTAATTCAGCTTTGAAATTACATCTAAATCTACACGACAAATCAGACAGTAATAGAAAACCTATGCTACCTCTTCTAACAAGGCAACCCCTGATGAAAAGTGTCAAAAATCTGTACACTTCTGTAAGAAATATACTTTGCGCGGCCTTGATGGAATTTATTTACAAGGTGTGTTACTGTGCACAAATCATTGGAGGAATTGGCCATGAATAAATTTATTTTGGGTTTTATTTTTGCATCTTCGTTTTTTTCTGTTGCCAGCGCCCATGCTCAGCAGAATTCATTTGAATGCAGAGTTCTTGGCAACTTCAGATCTCCTGAAACAAATTCTATCTATGTGTTTTCAGGCAAACAGCAAATACTTGTCGACTTAATTCTAAATGACCCTCCTGTTTCAATTGGCAAAAAAGGCAGTCGAAACGGCGCAAAATTGAAGCTAAATATCGCTGAAAATGGCCCCTCTCTGCTGAAACTGACCCTACATGACGCCGACAGCACTTACTCAAAAGAAGTCCCCAATACATCTGGATTAATAACTCTACACATAGAAACGCCCACAACAAACTTTATGGTTGAATGTGTTAACCCCGTTTCAGCACGAGATTATATCGTAGAACGATAATATAAACGCCTAACCAAGCCCCTACTGAGCCCTGTAACTTAAAAGCAACAGGCAGACCATGTAGAAATGACCTCAAAACAAGGTAATTTACACGCCATACTCAATTTTCTCTCGCTAAGAAAACTTCAATAAATTATATTGCGCAGACTTTATTGAATTTCGCTTATATGAGGGGGCTCCACCAAATGCGAAAATTAATGATTCCCTTGCTACTGGGCTTGGCGTTATGGCGACCACAGTATGCCCTGTCAAAAAATACCGAATCTACATCTGAGTGGTCTGAACAGCAGTACCGGCGCTCACTAGAAACTATATTAAATAACATTCAATATTCAATCGATCACCTCGGGGCTGAGTCAGGCGCTATAATCGCATCCATCGGTCACGCCATTGATGATGTGAGCAAAGAAAAGCAAAATTATAACTATCACTGGGTTCGCGATGCCGCCATTGTTATGCAATCATTTGTC
>JAGRAK010000292.1 GCA_020434645.1 Bdellovibrionales bacterium
AGATAGTCTCAATAGCCCTGGCGCAGTTTACAAAAGACTTTGTATGTCTGATCTTGAAATCAATCTACCCGGTTGCCCAATGGAGAACGTCTATGGTTGGACGTCGCGTCTGGCCGCTCTCGCCATTGCTTTAGAGGCAAGAGAAGCAAATGTGAGTTTTCGTGGGTATAAGGTTTAGCGCGGCGAATTGGTTCTTAGTGCTGTAAGCATATTTTCATCAAATCCTGCGGCTGTTCGTGCACGAATTGAAAAGCGAGTCGTGCGTGTCGGGATTTGATTGCTCAACTTCTTAAGGCGAAGACCAAAATCATCAGCCGGACTGAGGCCAGCATCAGCGCAAAACTTTCGGTACCAATCAAGGCCAAATTTAACATGACGAATTTCTTCGTCGGCGATGGTTTTAACAATCTCACGTGCGACTGGATTCTCAACACCATTTAATTTATTTAAAATAAGTTCACCAGAGTCGAGGCCTGAGCCTTCAAGATAGCAGTGCACAATAAGCACACGATCAAGTAGAGAATCACTAGCTGAAGTAGCCGTCCATAAATTAGCGAGAACAGGAAGATCTCCCCAATTGAATCCGAGGTTTTCAATACCTTGAATGCAAAGTTTTAAATGTCGAGCTTCATCTAGCACGACAGACACAAGTTCTTCACGAAAATGAGTTGGGGCATCGGGGAATTCATGCAGTGTTCGAATGCCGAGCTCCATGGCTTGCAGTTCAATATTGGCTAAATCATGCAATAGATGAGCTTGCCCGTGAGCGGTGCTGAGGCCACGTCGACGCGGCAGTTGAGCTCGATCTACAACTATGGGTGTGTCGCGACCAGGTAGTTGTGGGGCAACGATTGAATTTGTACATTTTTGTAAAAGCAGTTCACATTCATTTTCGACAAGAGATATTTTTTTAAATACAGAGTGTTCAAAAAGTAATGAAGATGTCATTTATTGCCAGTCAATATATGGAGCTTTACCGAGTACTCGTCTTATGTCTTTGTCTTCAACTTTAATTTCTTCAGAGTGTGCTCCCACCAGGCGCGCTGATTGTAAAATCCAAACGCGAGGCCAAGTGTCGCTTACATTTTCTAATTTAACTGTAACGGCATTGTCAGAGAAGTCAGAAAACTCCTGATCACGAACTGGAGCATCTAATATTTTTGCAGAAGGGATCATAATCGGGGCGATAACATTTATGTTTTCTCCTGGTGTGCAAGGCCCAATAACAATCATCTTTGGGGAATCTCCACTTACGGCCATGCCGCCTGCAAAAAACACAAGTTCAACACGTGAAAAAAGTTCGCATGCGCTGACCGATAAGCCTTGGTCATTTTTAACGACAAAATGGCCGAGTTGTATGCCAGACGCGCCTCCAGCTGAAATGACTTTAACGCCGTTGATTAGGCGGTCTTGTGCAGCTTCTAAAAGAGCTTCACCTGCTAAATGAGAATAGTCATATATTTTAGGAATCGCTGCGGGGCTACGTTCGCTAGAATTAAATAACAGGTTAGAGCCCAATTGAAATGCCAAAAAGCAAAGTACGAGCCCGCCAATAACAATTGCAACCTGAATGAGCTTACGTTTTCCCATGCAGCTTCATCGGCGAGTTATCTGTAAAGTCTTAGACATAAGGCTATATATTATCCATAAATTTGCGCGAGCTCGACAAAAGTCCTGATCATGCAACCTGAGGCACCCTTTTTAGGGCAATAGTTAAGTCTATTGCCAACATGCCAAGCTGTTCCGGCAATATCAAAATGAGCCCACGGGATATCTTTAGCAACGAACTGTTCTAAAAACGCCGCAGCAGTTGAGCTGCCCGCTCCTTTAAAAGATGAAATATTATTGAGATCGGCGTACTTGCCTTTCATATCGGCTACATGATGGTCATTTATAGGCATTTGCCAAACAAGCTCTCCTGATTTTTCTGCTGCTGTTGTAATGTTTTTTCTTATTTTTTTATCTCGCGTAAAGCTTCCGGTGTAACTGTTGCCTAGGGCAACTACACAGGCACCTGTTAATGTCGCGGCATCAAATATAGCAGCAGGCTTCTGTTCAGAAGCATAAGAGAGAGCGTCCATTAAAATAAGGCGTCCTTCAGCATCAGTATTGTCGACCTCAACAGTTTTGCCGTTGCGAGCAACTAAAATATCTCCAGGTTTATTGGCAAGAGGTCCTGGCATATTTTCACTTGATGGCACATATCCTACGGCATTGATTTTCAATTTCAATCGGGCGATAGCAAGCATTGTGCCTATGACATTTGCTCCACCGCACATATCATATTTCATTTCTTCCATTCCGCTGGAAGGTTTTATGCTGATTCCGCCGCAATCAAAAGTAAGTCCTTTGCCAACAAAGCAAACGGGCTTTTTTGATTTCGCCGCCCCCATGTACTCCATAATTATAAACTTTGGTTCGAGAGCGCTTCCGAGGGACACGCCGTAGAGTCCGCCAAACTTTTCTTTTTTAATTCGGGCTTTATCCCACACGGTGACTTTTAGGCCACTACCTTTAGCCGCCTTAACTGTTTCATCAGCCAATATTTCTGGGGTCATTAAATTGCCAGGAGTATCGCCTAATCGCCGCGAGAAATTCACACACTCTGAAATAATTTGCGCATTTGTTATGGCTTTTGTAATTGAAGCGACATTTGTTTTTCCTGAGAGAAGAAAATCAATTGCCGTCACTTTAA
>JAGRAK010000293.1 GCA_020434645.1 Bdellovibrionales bacterium
TGGCTATGCAACTACACGTTATTTGTGGTGAATTTGTACCACTCCCGAATAGATGGCCTGGCAATTGTTAATTATACAGTCTTGACGCATAGTTACATCATGTGCTACTGAGTCGGGCAATTGATGCTCCGGCAGAAGTGATTTTGAATGCGGGCATCTTGATAATCTTGAGGTCATAAAATTATGCACGCAGATCTAGCCGAAAAATTGGGTTATACGTTTAAGAGCAATGAGCTCTTAAGCCGTTCGCTCACACATAAAAGTTTTGATAATGAGTTTCCGAAAAAATCAAAAGGCCATAATGAGCGATTAGAGTTTTTGGGCGATGCGGTACTAGATCTCGCTCTAAGCGATTACTTAATGAAGCGCTTTCCTGAACTCAATGAGGGTGAGCTTTCAAAAATTCGTGCCAGTCTTGTGAATGAAAAAGTATTGGCAGAAGTGGCACTTGAGCTCGGATTAGAAAATCTTATTCGGTTCGGTAAAGGTGAATTTAAATCTGGCGGATCTTTAAAGCCAAGACTCCTCTCGTGCGCATTTGAAGCCCTGGTGGGTGCGCTCTATCGGGATTCAGATTTTCAAAATACTAATGATATTATTCTTAAAATATTTTTTGATCGAATTGAAAATTTAGATCTCGAAACTCACTTCAAGTCTGATTATAAAACTCACTTGCAAGAGAAGTTGCAGGGCATGCTCAAGCAAATTCCGAACTATGAGCTGGAGCGCGAAGAGGGGCCAGACCACAACAAGGTATTTTTTGTTAAAATAAAAATTGATGATCAGGTTGTCGCTACAGGAACCGGTCGAAGTAAAAAACAAGCGGAGCAAGATGCCGCACGTATAGCATTGGAGAATTTATTATGAAGGTTGGATTTGTTGCTATGGTCGGTTTGCCGAACGCCGGTAAAAGTACGATTGTAAATAGTTTGATTGGTGAAAAAGTGGGAATCATTTCAAGAAAACCGCAAACCACTAGAAAGCGCGTTATTGGGGTTTATAATGATTCAGACTCACAAATATGCTTTATGGATTCACCTGGTCGAATTCAGGCTGAAGAGGGATTGAACGCATATTTGCAAAAAGAACTAATCTCGGTGATTCGTGAAAGTGACGCATGTCTCGCTGTTTTAAATGTAGATGCTTGGAAAATGGAAGACCTTTTAGAAATTGTTCAGCTCGTTAAGAATTCAAAAAAACCTTGGGCTATTGTGATTAATAAAACAGATTTGGATAAAACAGTAGGTCAGGGTCTAAGAGAGCTAAAGCTTCGAGAGGAGCTAAAAGACTGTGGTGTACCGATAGTGGCCTGCTCAGCTGTGCAAAATGCTGAAAGATTAAGAGGTAAGCTGCTACCAGTGGTTAAAGAACTTCTGCCTGAATCAGATCAGCCATTGTTTGAAGATGAAATTTATACGACTCAGTCATCAAAAGAATTGGTGGCCGAAATAGTTCGTGAGAAATGTTTTGAATATCTTCACCAAGAGGTGCCCTACGGTCTGGCCGTAAAAGTTTTAAAGTATGATGAGAGTCATCCGACGCCTAGAATCTTTGTCGACATTATTGTAAGTAAAGATAATTTTGTCCCGATGGTCGTGGGTAAGGGCGGCTTGATGATCAAGAGGATTGGCGCCTCTTCGCGCATAGAGGCAGAGCGCGTTCTAGGGCAAAAAGTTTATTTAGAGACACATGTTAAAGTAAAAAAAGATTGGACTAAAAATCTTGAGACGATGAAGGAGCTTGGCTATGTCATTACAGACTAAAGGAGCATTCAGAGTCGCCTTGATCGGCAGGCCAAATGTAGGTAAATCGACATTATTTAATATTTTAACTCGTTCGCGTAAAGCTGTTGTTAAGGATCAAGCGGGCGTCACTCGAGACATTATCGTCGGTCAAGCGGATTGGTGGGGGCACAAATTTGAGGTTCTTGATACGGGTGGATTGACGGCGCACGACGATAGCTTTTCTCCTCTTATATTTAACCAAGTGACATCAGTGTTAAAGTACGTAGATCTACTCGTGCTGATTATGGACGGTCGTTCAGGCATGGTGCCTGAAGATCGGGATATCATTCGTGTAGCAAAAGAAAGTGGGCGACCATTCATTATTGTCGTCAATAAAGTAGATCGAGATCAAGACGCCGATGTTGTGAAAGCTGAATTTTATGAATTCGGAATGGATATTTTGCACGCTTCATTTGAGCGACACGAGAGAGTCGATGAACTTGTAGAGAAAATATCAAGTTACATACCTGAAAACATAGAACCAAAAGAAGAAGGTATTCGTCTTGCCATTGTGGGTAAGCCCAATGCAGGTAAAAGTTCAATTTGTAATGCCTTGACAGGGGAGTATCGTGTTCTTGTTTCAGAGATCGCGGGCACAACGATAGATGCTGTTGAGATGGGATTCACATACAATAATCAAGAGATCACTCTGGTTGACACTGCCGGACTACGTAAAAGTGCAAAGCGTTGGGGCGGTGGTGACGGTGTTGAAATTCTCTCTGGCTATAAGTCTTTTGAGGCAATTGATAAATCAAATATAGTTTATTTGGTCATCGATGCGACAATTGGGCCGACTGAACAAGATGCTAAAATGGCCGAATATATTTTTGAAAAAAATAAAGCCATAATTATAGTCGCGAATAAAATGGATATTCTAAA
>JAGRAK010000294.1 GCA_020434645.1 Bdellovibrionales bacterium
TGACCAGTTTCAGCGGCAGTAATGGCGAGAGCGATAGTTTCTAGATCGCGTAATTCTCCCACGAGCATGGTGTCTGGGTCTTCACGAAGAGCCGCCTTCAGAGCGTTAGCAAAAGACTTTGTGTGACTGCTCACTTCACGCTGATTGATCAGCGATTGACGATTTTCGTGAACAAATTCGATGGGGTCTTCAACAGTTAGAATATGTTGTCGCTCATTCATGTTTAACGTGTGAATCATGGATGCGAGAGTCGTTGATTTACCTGAGCCGGTGGGCCCGGTAACAAGAATTAATCCACGAGGCGTTTCAATTAATTTGTTTATAATTTCGGGCAAGCCAAGTTCTTTTGTAGTTTTAATTTTTTCTGGGATTACACGGAAGACCGCTCCCATTCCACGTCGTTGCATAAAAATATTGCAACGAAATCGCCCTAATCCGGCAACAGCATAAGAGCAATCGAGCTCCCAATTTTCAACAAATAATCGACGTTGTTTTTCTGTGAGAATTTCAAATACGAGGGCTTGAATAGCCTCGTTGTTAAGCTCCGGGTGCTCAATTTTTGCCATTTCGCCATGGAGTCGCAGAAAAGGAGAGGAGCCTGCGCTTAAATGTAAGTCAGAAGCGTTTTGAGCCACCATTATCTTAAATAACTGATCTATTTGTGCCATGACGACCTATCGGCAAGTTGAGGCTGGAGGTTAGGTCTAGTTTCTTCCATAAAGAGGTGATAGAACGATTACTTATGTCCACAGAGATCTTAATTAATGTTCAAACAAATCAAACCCGTGTGGCTTATGTCGAGGACAGGACTTTAGTCGACCTTAAAATTGATAGAAAAGTTTCGCCGACACTGGTGGGGTCAATCTATAAGGGCAAAGTTCTTCGAGTTTTGCCTGGAATGCAGGCCGCATTTGTAGACATTGGTCTAGGTCGAGCTGCGTTTTTATATGTCGGAGATATCCGAGATGAGATGACGCACGATGGTAAAATCATATTTGATGAAGAAGACGGTGGGGATCAAGTGGAGGCCGACTCATTAACTGAGCCGACGCCGGAAAGCCAGGCCGCAAGCGGAAAACCCCCAATTCAAGATTTGATTAAGCCGGGGCAATTATTGTTAGTTCAAGTGGCAAAAGACCCACTAGGAACAAAGGGTTCTCGAATCACAACGCATATATCACTGCCGGGAAGAAACATAGTGTTTATGCCCACAGTGAACCACATCGGCGTTTCAAGGAGAATCGAAGATGCCAGTGAGCGTGACCGATTAAAGGGAATCATAGAAAAACTAAAACCAGAAGGTGGCGTTATAGTTCGAACGGCAGGCGAGGGTGCAAGTGAGTCAGATGTAGCGGCTGACTTAGAATACTTATCTAGATTATGGACAGAAATTCAGAGTGCATATGATAAGCGTAAGGCGGTCGGCCCGGTTCATACTGAAGTTGATGTTGAGCTGCGAGCGTTGAGAGATCTGCTTGAAGAAAAGGTAGATAGAGTCATAGTCGACGACCCGCAGGTCTATAAAAAAGTACTCGCTTTTGTGACACAGTTTTTACCCAAATTTAAAAATAGGATTGTTCTTCATAAAGAAGACCGCCCACTGTTTGATTTGTACGAGTTAGATCTTGAGATCTCACGCGCATTGGGGCGAAGAATTTGGCTAAAATCTGGGGGATACATAGTTATCGATGAGGCAGAAGCCCTTGTCGTAATTGACGTCAATACCGGCAAATATGTTGGCAAGCGAGATCTTGAAGATACGATAGTGACCACGAACATTGAAGCTGCGCGCGAAATTGCGCATCAGTTAAGAATACGAAACTGCGGCGGAATTATCATTATAGATTTCATAGACATGGAAAAAGAAAATCATCGCGAAAAGGTGGTGGAGGTTTTTCGGCAAGCACTAGCAAAAGATCGCGCAAGAACGGTTTTATCTCCGATGTCTGAACTGGGTTTGGTTGAAATGACTCGCAAAAGAATTCGCCCGAGCCTAATAGCTTCGCTTTGTGATCCCTGCCCATACTGTGAGGGTAAAGGTTACATTAAGCAAAAAACCACAATCGCTCATGAAATATTCAGAACCTTAGATCGAGAGGCCAGTCGGCACCGCAGCAAAGCCACAACAGTTGTACGATGCCAATCAGAGGTTGCGGATTGGATATACGCAGAAGAAGCCGAGGCACTTGAAAATGTTGAGCAAAAACTAGGGCACTCTATTGCTTTTAAGATTGAGCCCAACTTTCATTTGGAACAGTTTGAAATTGAGAATTTATAGCCGTTGACAGGAGTTACGCGTCATGGCACATACTACAGTCCTTATTTTAAGGCATATTTTAGGTCGTTTTGGAGGTTAAGATGTACGCCATAATTCGCACAGGTGGAAAGCAATATACAGTACGCGCAGGCGATACAGTTCGTGTTGAGAAGTTACCACGTGAGCTTGGTTCTGAATTTTTAATGGATGAAGTGTTGTTTGTTGGCGGTGAGCAAGTTCACGTTGGCGAACCTACGCTTAAAGATGCAAAAGTAACAGTAGTTGTTACTCAGCAAGCTAAAGCACCAAAAGTCATTGTGTTCAAAAAGAAGCGTCGTCAGGGTTATCGTCGACTTCAGGGGCACAGACAGCTTT
>JAGRAK010000295.1 GCA_020434645.1 Bdellovibrionales bacterium
AAAGTCACTGCTTTTGTCACCAGCTCTCAGAGAGTCATAGAAGTATCGAATATCTTGTGTGGGGGCTGGGGTATGGTGACGATAAATACCCCATTTAAAGTAAATATCTTCTCCATAAGTTGGCGTGTTTTTGTATTCATAGACAGGTGGGTCAACGGGTAAGCCATTTACTACCTTTGGATTAATCCATAGTTGAATAAAGCCGGTATTATCATTGGCTATTTTATAGTGCATGACGGCTTTGTTCCATTGCCCCAAAACGTGTTTACCCACATTGTTCTCTGGTTTATTGCCAAACTTAAAGAATAAATTTCCACTATAGGTGTTCAGCCCAAAATTACCTGTAGATGGAGAGTATGCATGCCATTGCAGAATGTGGTTGTTGGGGCGGGTCGTAGAAAGTACCTCTCTCATGGCTGGCGTATCTGGCGTGTACCAAGCAATTCCTTGCCAATACTCTTGGCCGAGCTGGAGATTAAGATCTGAAAAACGCTTGAGTTCAGTTCTCACTTTACTACCTCGAAGTGGCCAATCTTTCCCCCAGAACATACTGTGGCAATATTTGCCCTCGAGAGGTCGTGGAAAAACCATATCGCCAGTCCTGACTTTTTCACCCTCTGCACCGACCTCTAATGCAAGAGTGTGATAAGGTTCTAAATCATGAATCTCTTCACGTGCGGTATCAAAGCCGGCTCCTTGATTAATATTAAGATTACCATTGGGAGTCGTTAACTGACCGATTATACCTTTTCTGATGATGGGGGTAGGCGGCTCATTGTTTTCGGCCGCGGGAGTCTCAGTTGGAACAGTTTCTGCGGGAGGGGCTTCTGAACTATTGTCTGCTGAGTTTTCACTACTAGTTGTATGCAGACCTTCACCACAGCCGGCTAGAGAGAGTGTCAGCGCCACACCTAGCAGAATTATTTGAACAGTCGTCATGGCGTTCCCCGCTTTATTAGTTCTCTCATGTAATTGTAGCACATTCAGAGGGCAAAGTTGCTCTCAAGATCTCATATTAAGACAACTGTAGGTTGCTGAATTTAAAAAACATTTTTTGATCACAATAAACTGTCTACAATTGATACGTTGAACTTTTCTTTTTGACTGGTAATTATACTTTAACTCCACTCTGTGTTTACAAGGTCAGACTATGGAGCATCAAACCAAGACCAGAAGTCATTAGGGGTGGCTGTGCCTCCGGTTTCTTCATTTTCTTCATCGATATAAAGGTGAATAATATAGGGCTTCTCATCACCCCAGTCTTCTTCGCAATAGAAGGTGTAATCGACAAAAGAGCCCGCGACGTAATCATCAACACGGCCGCTCATATCCGCAATATTGCCATAACTGATTCCGCGCTTTGCTAGCGGCATATTATTTGCTGCCCAGGCATTTGAACGATTGGTGCGAGGAGTTTGTGACCAAGAAGAGCTGAGTTTAAGGGAGTTGGAGAGCACGGCTGTCGGATTTGTTTCATCTGGCGTGTAAATCAGGGCATCAAAATCTGGAAAGCCAGGTATGAGTTCTGTTGCGGCACCACCCCAACAACCCACGTCTGGATCGGTAGCGCATTTTAGAGTTTTTGATAGATCCCTTTCGCCTGGTGGGAGAAATCCATCCACATTGCTGGCTTGATAATAATAAGGTTCAAATATCAGAGTTTTACATTGTGGTTGAAGTCGAGAAAATTGAAAAATAAGACTGCTACGATAAAGTCGCGCTTCGGGGATTGTGATCGTGCAATCCACTTCGGTGTTGTCATCGGTGGCAGAGCACGTTGTAGCTTGCGGATCAATGCTCACCAGTGAGTTGGTGTCGACAACATCAAAGGTCAGTGGGTAAATATAATCTGTTGTATCATAAGTAGATGAAAGCTTTAAGGCGAGCGGTGCATCTGCACTGACTACGGGCGGAGCAACAGGGCTTCCTCCGCCTCCGCCACCACCGCCATCATCAGATGGGATTCCGGTGGAGTAACTTTTTTCTTTGCACGCAAGAGAGCTCATCATCATGAGTGCAACAAATAAGCGTAGTGAAAATTTATTTAGAGTTCCCATGCTGAACTGTTCGGAGGTCTAGTGTTAAACTTTAGTCCAGCTTGCGTTTCTTAGCATTTTCTCAATGCGCCACGTGTCAACTAGCAAAAAGTGTCAAGGAATATACTGTTTAAGAGTGAGCGGGTGATCAGTAAATATATAGTCGATGCCGCGATTCACCTCACGGTAAAGCGAATTGCGCGAATTTAAAAAACCTGCGCCAATTTTTTTACCCTGTGCTTTCAGATCTGAAATCTGTGGGGTGGTGAAAAACAAAAAATGACCGGCGATGGCGCCATGACCTAATTTTTTATTTTCACGAAATATGTCTTTAGGGTTCAGCCAAATCACATCAAGTAAGGCTTTTTTCGGGGCGAAGAAGAGAGGCTCAAGATATTCCGGTGTAAGTGATAGCAAGTGGTAATCAGATTGCGGTGTCAGGGGTGAAAGCAAAGTTTCGAGTGACTTCACTTTATTGGGTGCGTATTTGAGGTTTTCTTTTACCTCAATCATGAGGTGAAGTTTTTTGCCAAATTTTGCAATCACTTCTTCTAAGGTTAAAATTTCGGGGAGCTGATGGCGT